>CADBSD010000015.1 GCA_902797225.1 uncultured Ruminococcus sp.
AGAAAAACGAGATATATAAGGAACTAATATGAACGCTATAGAAAAAATCCATTCGCTCGACAAATTCGGTTCGCGCCCGGGGCTTGAGAGGATAAAAAGATTTCTCGAAATACTCGGGAATCCGCAGGACGATTTAGAATTCATTCACGTCGCGGGTACAAACGGAAAGGGCTCGACCTGCGCGCTTTTAAGCTCCGTTTTGACGCAAGCGGGGTATAAGACAGGACTTTTTATATCGCCGTTTATTGTTGATTTTCGTGAGAGAATTCAGATAAACGGAGAAATGATAACAAAAAGCGTCCTCGACGAAGCGGTCGAAAAAACCTTCCCCATTGTTGAAAAACTGCGTGAGGAGGACTGTATAATCACCGAGTTCGAGTACGTTATGGCGCTCGCTTTTTTAATATTCAAACAAGCCCGCTGTGACGTTATTGTGCTTGAAACGGGAATGGGCGGACTGCTCGACTGTACGAACGTGATTAAGCCTCCGCTCTGCTCAGCCGTTACGAAAATCGGGCTCGACCACACCGCCGTTCTGGGCAGTACAATTGAGGAGATAACGCTGCAAAAATGCGGCATTATAAAAACAGGCTCAACCGCCGTAGCTTCCGCTCAGGATTTGGGAGTTATGGAAATTATCGAGAAAAACTGCGCGGGTAAAAACGTAGAGCTTATAAAGAGCGAAAAGCTTGATATTAAGCTAAAGAGCGAGAGCATTAAAGAAACGGTGTTTGAGTATAAAGGACTGGAATTACACCTGCCCTTTATCGGAGCTCACCAGCTCGACAACGCGAAAACCGCGCTCGCCTGCGTTGAGGTTTTAAAGAAGTTTTTTAGAATACGAGATGAGGATATAATCGGCGGTTTTGAAAAAGCGAAAAATCCCGCAAGGCTTGAGCTTATGTCCGAAAAACCGCTCACGATTCTTGACGGGGCTCATAACCCCGACGGAATAAACGCGCTCAAAAACGCGGTGATTAAATACAATCCGAAAAGCTCGGCGATACTTATTATCGGTATGCTTGGCGACAAGGACAGCAAAAGCTCGATAAAGCTTCTTGACGGCTTGTTCGACGAAGTATGCACCGTACCTGTAAATAATCCCCGTTCTATGTCCTCGCAGGCTCTCTGTGACGAATATAAGCGCTACTCAACACACGTTAAGCCTTTTGCGGATGTTCGCTCAGCGTACGAATACGCGCGAAATAAGGCTATACAAAACGACAGTATTCTCGTCATCGCGGGCTCTCTGTATCTCGCGAGCGAAATCAGACCGATTATTTATTAACGAAAACTAAATAACGACATATTTTTCGGTACACATCATTTATTATTGATGTGTACTTTTATTTTGTGATAGGAAATTACTCAAAAACTGTATAAATATACAAGCTGACAACTTAAAACAGCTATCAGCTTTACTGGCTCCTATCACACAAAAAATGATTTGTATTGCCCGCTCATTTGCACGCTGCGCGCGCACGAGCGAAAGGCGGACGCGCTGATCGCGCGCGCTTTCTTGTGTAAATTAAGTTTAAGGAAGTATAAAATGGTACAGACAGATTATAAAAACGATATCCTGACTGTGTATCTCAAAGGAGAAATCGACCACAACCGCGCGGCGGATATAAGAGTGACGATCGACAGCCGTATTAACTCGCTTCGTCCGAAAAAACTGGAGCTGGATTTTTCCAAGGTAAGCTTTATGGACAGCTCGGGAATAGGACTTATTATGGGACGGTACAGAGCCGTCGGACTTGTCGGCGGAGAGTTGAAAATAAAAAACGTTCCCGAAAATCTCTCGAGAATAATCGAGCTCAGCGGTATAACTTCTTTGGGGGTGTTTTAAATGAAAAGCATAAACGAAACGCATATCAAATTTCCGTCTAAGAGTATAAACGAGGGCTTCGCGCGGAGCGTTGTGTCGGCTTTTGTTATGGAGCTGGACCCGACAATCTCCGAGCTTGCCGATATAAAAACCGCCGTGAGCGAAGCGGTGACTAATTGTATCGTTCACGGCTATAAGCGTGAAATCGGCGTGGTGTATATCGACGCCTACATAACCGAGGAAAAGCGCGTGGTAATAAAAATACGCGACAAGGGCGTCGGAATAAATGATGTAAAACAGGCGATGCAGCCGCTGTTTACAACCGCCGAAAATGAGGAAAGAGCGGGGCTCGGTTTTGCCGTAATGCAGAGCTTTATGGACAAGGTAAAGGTGCGCTCAACCCCGGGCAAGGGCACTACCGTAACGCTCGAAAAGCTTATTGTTCCGATTCGATGAACGATAAAACGGTAGAAGAAAACCTCGCGCTTGTACACGCCTGTTGTAAGCGTTTTAAAAACCGAGGTATAGAGTATGAGGAGCTTTACTCCGCGGGTTGTATGGGACTTGTAAAGGCGGTAAATAAGTTTAACCCCGAGTTAGGGCTTAAGCTTTCCACCTACGCCGTACCCGTGATTCTCGGCGAGATAAAACGGCTTTTCCGTGACGGAGGAACAGTGAAGGTCAGCAGGAGCTTAAAGGAGCTTTCCCTTAAAATCAACAGGGAAACCGAGGTTTTTCAGGAGAAAAACAACCGTGCTCCGACGGTAGCGGAGCTGGGAAAGCTTTTAGAGGTCAGCGAGGAAAAGATAGCAGACGCGATAAACTCGGCGAGATTTCCGCTTTCGCTGACAAACAGCTTTGACGACGACGAGAGTCGACAGATTGATTTGCCTGTTGATGATATAATGGACAAGCTGACAGAAAAGCTCGCCTTAAACGACGTAATCGAAAAGCTTGAGCAAAAGGACAAAAAGATAATAGAGCTCAGGTATTTTAAATACAAAACCCAGAGCGAAACCGCGAAGGAGCTTAATATGACTCAGGTTCAGATAAGCAGGAGAGAAAAGAAAATCCTCCTGTTTATGAGAAAGAAGCTTTCGAGCTGATAGAAATTATTGATAATCTGCCTTAAAAATAAAAATCTCCCCAAAAACAGAACAGCGTATCGTTTTGATACGCTGTTTTGTATGTATTTTACTCACATAGTTTTTTTAAGTCCTCTAAATCGTACGGCGTCTGCTGATATACGTAGTAGTTGAGCCAGTTCATATAAATCAGAGATGCGTAGCTTTTCCACGTCATCGGCGGAGAAGCGCAGGGATTGTCGTCGGGGAAATAATGAGAGGGAACTTTTATATCGAGCCCCTTATTAATATCTCTGAAATACTCTCTCGCCAGGGTATCGCGGTCATATTCCGCGTGACCGAGAATATAGAACTCGCGTCCGTTTTTACTGCATATTATCGCGACTCCCGCCTCGTCGCTTTTGGCGAGAATTTCGAGCTTTGGCTGAGAAATAATATCGCTTTCCACAACGCCCGTGTAACGAGAATGAGGGATAAGGAACGAATCGTCGAAGCCTCTGAGTATCGGGTGCAGGGGATTTAATATAATGTGCTCAAATATTCCCGAGAGCTTTTCCTTAAACTCAAATTTACGAACGCCGTAACGGTGATAAAGTCCCGCCTGAGCTCCCCAGCAGATGTGGAAGGTCGAGTAGACGTTGGTTTTAGCCCAGTCGAGAATATCGCAGAGCTCCTCCCAGTAATCAACATCCTCAAAATCCATTTGCTCCACGGGAGCGCCCGTCACGATCATACCGTCAAAACGCTGGTCTTTTATATCGTCAAAGGTTTTGTAGAAGGTTGTTAAGTGACGACGGGAGGTGTTCTTTGATTTGTGGGTAGCTGTCTGCAAAAGCTCGATATCCACCTGCAAAGGCGAATTTCCGAGCAATCTCATAAGCTGAGTTTCTGTTTCAATTTTAGTCGGCATAAGATTCAGAATAACAATCTTAAGCGGTCGAATATCCTGACTTAGAGCTCTTTCCTCGCTCATCACGAAGATGTTTTCCTCCTCGAGAATTTTTATCGCGGGAAGATTGCTCTGTACTTTAATCGGCATAAAATCACCCTGAAATAATTATTAATACTGTTTGCCCCAGAATACCATATGCTTGGCGGGCTTTCCGCAGCATACGCAGGTGTCTGACAAATGCTCCTCCTCAAAGGGGATACAACGGCTCTTTACGCCGCCTGTTACATCTTTGAGCTTGTCCTCACATTCGCTGTCGCCGCACCACATAGCCTTAATAAATCCGCCCTGCTCTTTGCCGAGTTCAAGGAACTCCTCGTAGGTTTTGGCAGTGTGGGTTTTTTCTTTCATATTCTCGAGGGCTCTGTTGTACATATCGTCGTGGATAAGCTGTAATACCTCAGCTATCTTTTCTTCTAAGTCCTGAAGCGGAGTAAAGATTTTTTCTCTTGTATCTCTGCGTACTATTACGCACTGGTTGTTTTCAATGTCCTTAGGGCCGATTTCAACTCTTACGGGAACGCCCTTCATCTCGTACTCGGAGAACTTCCAACCCGGGGCGTGGTCGCTGTCGTCGAGCTTAACGCGGAATTTCTTTTCGAGTCTTTCCTTTAATTCATTAGCCTTATCGAGCACGCCTTCCTTGTGCATAGCGATAGGAATAA
Organism: uncultured Ruminococcus sp.; assembly: GCA_902797225.1. Taxonomy (GTDB): domain Bacteria; phylum Bacillota; class Clostridia; order Oscillospirales; family Acutalibacteraceae; genus Ruminococcoides. The sequence goes on from CADBSD010000015.1 coordinate 4,528, forward strand.
CGGCAACCTGAATCGGGCTGATTTTAGGAGGAAGAATAAGTCCGTCGTCGTCGCCGTGAACCATAATAATCGCGCCGATCATACGTGTAGACGTGCCCCACGAGGTCTGGTGAGGATAGTGGAGCTTGTTATCTCTGCCCTGGAATTTAATATCAAAGTTTTTCGCGAAGCCGTCGCCGAAATAGTGCGATGTACCGCCCTGAAGCGCTACGCCGTTGTGCATCATCGGCTCGATTGTGTAAGTAGCCTCGGCACCCGCGAATTTCTCTTTTTCTGTTTTTTGTCCTACAACAGCGGGGATAGCGAGAGTTTCTCTGTAGAAATCCTCGTAAACCTTGAGCATTCTGAGGGTTTCCTCTTTAGCTTCCTCTGCTGTTTCGTGCATTGTATGGCCTTCCTGCCACAAAAACTCGGAGTTTCTGAGGAAAGGTCTTGTTGTTTTTTCCCACCTTACAACCGAACACCACTGGTTGTAGAGCTTGGGAAGGTCGCGATAGGTTTCGATTACCTTTTTGTAGTGCTCGCAGAATAAGGTTTCGGAGGTCGGGCGGACGCACAGACGCTCGGTGAGCTTCTCCTGGCCGCCGATAGTAACCCACGCGCATTCGGGAGCGAAGCCGTCAACGTGGTCTTTTTCCTTCTGAAGTAAGCTTTCGGGGATAAACATCGGCATATAAACGTTCTCAACGCCTGTTTCCTTAAAGCGCCTGTCCATATCCTTCTGAATATTCTCCCATATAGCGTAGCCGTAAGGGCGGAATACCATACAGCCCTTAACGCTTGAGTAGTCGATTAACTCAGCCTTTTTTACTATATCCGTATACCATTTCGCGAAGTCCTCGTCGCGGCTTGTGATAGCCTCGACCATTTTTTTATTTTTAGCCATAATTGCCTCCGTAAATAAACTTTTTCATAACATTTCTATTATACATAAAAACAAGAATATTTTCAAGCTTTATCTATAGCAAAGCTTTGAACGGCTGCGGATTTTTCAAAAATCACATTTATACCGTTTTGGCTTCCGGTTTTTTTATGCTTTTCGGTTTAGTAATAATATCTTTTAAGAAAGTAAATGTCACATAAGCGTATGTCGCGATATAGAAAAGTGAAGCCCACTTAAGGTCTAAAACCTGATATAGGTCGAAAAGATAATAACAATAGCATCTAAGACTTATCAGGTTGCATAATACCGCAACCCAAATATTTTTACGATAAGCGAGAGCGTAGATTATAACGAGAATGTCGAGTAAATACGCGTAGCGGTCGTGCATGGAACACAGCAGCATAACGCTCGTGAAAACTGTCCATACCGCGGTTAATAAGAATATTCTGCGGTCGCTTAAGTCTATACCTTTTTGTATCATTATAATTAATACTATGGTGAGAACCGTGAATGTCAGAAAAATCGAAAAACCTTTTAACAGCGTGTACTTAGCTTCGTTGTTATAGTCGACCATAAAGGCGTAGAAGTTAGGGATATTTGAGTACATTCGCTTTGTATCGTTTGTCTGGTCAAGATAAACCTTTATTATGTCCATTGGGTTTCTGCCGAAAAACAACGCGGGTAAACACATTACAAAATCGACAGCGGGAATAATCAAAAAGTGAAGAATTGAAATTTTTCTTGTGAGAACATAGTAGAATACAAAGAAAGGTAAGATGAAAATAACCTGTAGCTTAAACGCTAACGCGACGCCGAGCATTATAAACGAGGGTATTGCTTTGTCCTTTAAAATAAAGATTATCGAAAGCAGAATGAACGAAACATAGATTGAATCGCATTGAGACCAGAAAGCTGAATTAAGAACTACCGTAATAGAGCAGAAAGTTACGGCGTAGACTATCAGCGCGAGGAACTTGTTTTCTTTTGAGTTAAACTCGTATACAAGCTTTGCCGCGCATACGGAAAGTATAATGTCGAAGATTATGGAAAGCATTTTGTAGCCGATGATAGGCTCAATCGGTAACAGCGACATTAAGAAAATAATAATCTGGTACGGTATATTATAGTTGCCGACCTGAGTTGACAACGCGCCGAGTCCCGATGTTTTTATCTGTTCCCACCAAGGCTTTAAAAACACAAAGAAATCGCCGCTTTCAAATTCCATTCCAAAGAATCTCAGAACGAGCCCCAGAACGGTAATCGCGATAAAGCCGATAAAAAGAAGATGCTTTTTAATAAAGTCAAAGATTTTGATTTCAATTTTAGTCATTTTTTTATCCCTTTCAGTCAAATATGACATAACGTGCTCTAAAACTATAACATTTTTCGGCAATTTTGTAAAGCTTTTTAAACAATACGCGCGTTTTTTGCAGAAGCATAATCGTTATACAAAGTCAGTTCGCGCGTCGGAAAACTGAGCGGACAAAAATAGACCGGCTCAAAAACTTGAGCCGGCCCGTTATGGTTTAACTAAATGATATTCGGTTTCGTAAACAATTCTACTGTTAGTTATTATGAGTTTGCTTCGATGTAGTTTACGAGAGCGCCTACTGTTTTGATGTTCTCAATCTCATCGTCGGGAACTTCAATCTCGAACTCGTCCTCGATTGACATAAGAAGATCAACAACGTCAAGAGAATCAGCGCCTAAATCGTCCTGAAGATCGGTTGCCTCAGTAATCTTATCTTCCTCAACATCAAACTGTTCAGCTAAGATTGCTTTAACTTTTTCTAATACCATCTTAATATCCTCCTAAATTAAATCTTTCGCGCCGTAGACAAAACGGCGTTTTTTTGATACAATGGTTTTGGGTTTTTACCCGTCTAACAACTTATCGTTATACTGTTGTTACTAGACTATATTATTAGTAAATTCCCGCTTTGTCAATAATTATTTCAAAAATTTTACTTTTTATTTTATATTTATCGTTTGGAGTTGTGTTTATGTCTGAAAAATACGCCGTAATAGGACACCCGATAGGACATACAATGTCGCCGTTTATTCACGACAGACTTTTTAAGCTTTCGGGAATAGACGCCGAGTATTCGATAATTGATATCCCGAATAAAAAGCTTAAAACCGAGTATTATAGCACATTAAAACAACTCGACGGCTATAATATTACAATTCCTCACAAAAGCGCGGTAATACCCTTTCTCGACGAAATCGACGAAAAAGCGCGGCTTTACGGAAGCGTTAACACCGTCGCTAATAAAAACGGCAAGGCGAAAGGCTACACAACCGACCCCGACGGATTTTTAAAGGCGCTGAGTTACGCGCGTATTCCGCTTGAAAACCGCGTCGTTATTCTGGGCTGCGGCGGAGTGGCGCGCACTATGGCTTTTGAGGCGCTTTTGAACGGCGCGAGCGTTGAATTCGCCGTAAGACAAAAAAGTATGCAAAAAGCCGAAAACCTGATTAACGAAATAAAAACAAAGCTAAAAACCCCCGACGTAGACTTTTGTACGATAAACGAGCTGTCGGGAGATATCGACACGCTTATTAACGCGACGCCCGTGGGTATGTCGCCTGATATCGACAATATGCCGATAAGCGAAAAACAGCTTGGATACTGCGCCAATGTTTTTGACGCTATATATAACCCGCTTTACACCAAGCTTATCAGGCTCGCGAAAAGCAACGGCTCTAACGCCGAGGGCGGAATGTCTATGCTGGTGTGGCAGGCTGTCGTCGCTCACTATCACTGGAATAAAAGCGAATACGACGTAAAGGATATAGAAAAGCTCTGCAAGGAGGCTGCCGAGGAGTTGATGAGAAGATGAAAAATATAATACTCTGCGGGTTTATGGGCTGCGGAAAAAGCACGATAGGCAGAAAGCTTTCCCAAAGACTTGAAAAAGAGTTTGTGGATATGGACAGGTACATAGAGGCGAAAGAGGGCTTGACCGTAAAGGAGATATTCGAAAAATACGGCGAGAAAAAATTCCGCGAGCTGGAAACTCAGGCGTGCAGGGAGCTTTCCGAAAAGAGCGACCTCATAATCGCCGCGGGCGGCGGAACGCTTACGTTTCAAAGAAATATCGATATTTTGAGCTCAACTGGCAGAATAGTATATGTCGACGTGAAATACGAAATGCTCTGCGAGCGATTGAAGCGCGATACAAGACGTCCGCTTTTACAGGTTGAGAACAGAAACGAGGTAATAAAGGAACTGCTCGAGAAAAGACGCCCGATTTACGAGCGCGCCGCCTCAATTTATATCGACGGAAACTTCACCTCGGGAAAAGTCGCGAACATAATTCTAGGGATTTTGCAGTGAATTTGACGTTAACGCTTTAAAGTGCTAAAATATTGATATATCAAGGAAGGGTTTTGTGATTATGAATATAGCTGTCGTAGGTATGGGAATTATCGGCGGAAGCTTTTGTAAATCAATAAAAAAGCATACTGATCATTATGTAATCGGAATTAACCGAACGAAATCCACGCTCGAAAAGGCGTTTTCGGACGGCGCGATTGATGAAATCGGCGACAAGGAAAGCTTGAAAAAAGCCGACGTGGTTATTCTGGCGCTTTATCCGTCCGCGGCTGTTGAGTTCGTTGAGAAATACGGCGCGTATATAAAAAAAGGCGCTGTAGTTACCGACTCAGCGGGAATAAAATCGGAAATCTGCCCCAAGCTAAGCGAGTTGTCCCGAAAATTCGGATTTGTATTTGTGGGAAGCCACCCTATGGCGGGCAAGGAAACTAACGGCTACGAGTCATCGGACGATACACTATATGAGGGCGCGAGCTATATTATCGTCCCCTGCAAAGCGGACAGCGACAGCGTAAAGCTTTTGTCCGATTTAGCGCTGGAGCTCGGATTCGGAATGATAAAAATAACTACTCCCGAGGAGCACGACAGAATGATAGCCTATACCTCTCAGCTTCCTCATATCCTCGCCTGCGCTTATGTCCTAAGCCCCTGCTGTAAAAACCACAAGGGTTTTTCGGCGGGTTCATACAAGGACGTTTCCCGTGTAGCGAATATTAACGCTAAGCTCTGGAGCGAGCTGTTTATGGAAAACCGAGAGCCGCTTATCGGAGAGCTCGAAACGCTAAACGAAAACCTGCTCGCGATTATCGACGCTGTAAGGGACGGCGACAAAAACAGAATAGAGGAGCTTCTTGAAAAAGCCCATAAAACAAAGGAGGAGCTCGGCGAATGAGAACTGTAAGAGTAAATACAAGCGCTCCGTACGATATCCTTATTGAGCGCGGACTGATAAACAGCGCCGGGGATTACATAAAGAAAGTAACCTCAGCTAAAAAAGTAATGGTAATTTCCGACACAAACGTCGAAAAGCTCTATGCTGAGAAAGTGGTGAGCTCGCTCGAAAAAAACGGCTTTGAAACAGGCTTGTTTGTGTACGAGGCGGGCGAAAAGAGTAAGACGCTCGATACAATTTCCGCTATGTACAGCCGTTTAGCCGATTTTAATATGTCGAGAAAGGATATAATCGTCGCTTTGGGAGGCGGAGTTTGCGGAGATATGGCGGGATTCGCCGCCGCTACATATATGCGCGGTATAAATTTCATTCAGATACCCACCTCGCTTCTGGCTCAGGTAGATTCGTCCGTCGGAGGAAAAACGGGCGTTGATATCGCCCAGGGCAAAAACCTGGTCGGCGCGTTTTTACAGCCGATTCTCGTGCTGATTGACCCCGATACGCTAAAAACCCTGCCCGAGTATTACGTAAACGACGGTATGGCGGAGATTATTAAGTACGGTTGTATAAAGGACGGCTCGCTGTTTAAAACGCTTGAGGACGAAAACGCGCTTGATATTATAGAAGATATTATCGAGAAGTGCGTAAGCATTAAACGCGACGTTGTAAACCGCGACGAAAAAGAGGCGGGCGAGCGTATGCTTCTCAACTTCGGACATACCTTAGGCCACAGCCTTGAAAAAATCTATAACTTCGAGGGACTCTCTCACGGACAGGCTGTCGCGATAGGTATGGTTATGATAACGAGAGCCTCACAGCGCGCGGGACTAACCGAAAGCGGTACTGTTGAGCGTATAATCAGTTTGTGTAAAAAATACTCTCTGCCGACGTCGGATAAAGCCGATGTAGACGAAATCGCGCGTTACTGCGCGAGCGACAAAAAGGCAGGATTCGGAAGCGTAAACCTTGTACTACTGAAAAAAATCGGAGAAAGCTATATAAAAAATACCCCGCTTAACGAGCTCGGGGATTTTATAAGATAAAAACTATGTCAGATATTATTATTAAACCGTCAAAACTGAATGGAGAAGTTACAGCTCCGCCCTCTAAAAGCGATGTGCACAGAGCGATTATCTGCGCCGCTTTGTCGGGGGGCGTTTGTAAGGTCGCGCCCGTAGCGCTCTCAAACGATATAAAAGCCACGATCGGCTGCGTGAACGCGCTTGGAGCTTCGACAAATATAGAGGGCGATATCCTGACGGTTGACGGAAGAAACCTCTTTAAAAACAAAAAGGCTGTTTTAAATTGTATAGAAAGCGGTTCAACGCTGAGATTCTTTGTGCCGATTGCCGCCGCGGGCGGAATAGACGCGGAGTTTGTCGGAAGCGGAAGCTTGCTCAAGCGTCCTGTAGGTCTGTTTAAGGAAATCCTACCGAGTGCGGGAGTTGAGGTGAAAACCGACGGAAATCTGCCGCTTACCATAAAAGGACAGCTGAAATCGGGAGATTTTTCCGTAGCGGGAAATATCAGCTCCCAGTATATAACGGGCTTGCTTTTAGCGCTCCCGCTTCTTGGCGGCGACAGCAGAATAATACTCACAACAAAACTCCAGAGCGCGGGATATGTCGATATGACAATTTCCTGTATGAAGAAATACGGCGTTGTTGTGGATAAAACGGATTACGGTTTTTTTATAAAAGGAAACCAAAGCTACAAGCCCCAGAACTACATAACCGACGGCGACTGGTCGCAGGCGGCGTTCTTTCTCGCGGCGGGAGTTGTGTCGGGCGGCGTTAAGGTAAACGGTGTAGATATTAATTCCGCTCAGGGCGATAAAGAAATTGTCGAGCTTTTGAGACGTTTCGGCGCTGAGCCCGAGATTTCCGATAATTTCGTCAGGGTTAAAGAATCAACGCTAAGGGGTATAAAAATCGACGCGGAAAATATCCCCGATTTAGTTCCGATACTTTCGGTTACAGCGTCCTGCGCCGAGGGCGTAACAGAGATATATAACGCCGAAAGGCTTCGTATAAAGGAGAGCGACAGGCTTAAAACCACCGCCGAAATGATAAATTCCTTAGGCGGCGATTGCGAGGAAAAGCCCGACGGGCTTATAATACGCGGAACAGGCGGTTTTAAGGGCGGTTTTGTAAACGGCTCGAACGACCACAGAATCGTAATGTCCGCGTCCGTAGCCGCTTTGAAAAGCGCGGGAGAGGTAAGAATATCCGATATGGAAAGCATAAACAAAAGCTTTCCGAATTATTTTGAGGAATATAAGAAGCTCGGAGGTGTTCTGTGATGTCAACATTCGGAAAAAATATAAAGGTGAGTGTTTTCGGCGAGAGCCACGGCGAGGCTATCGGCGCGGTTATTGACGGAGTACCCGCGGGTTTTGAAATAGATATGGACAAGGTCTTAGTTCAAATGGCGCGGCGAGCTCCCGGTAAGGACAAAACCGCTACACCGAGGCTTGAAAAAGATTTTCCGAGGGTTATGTCGGGAATCTTAAACGGAGTAACCACAGGCGCTCCGATCGCCTGCGTTATAGAAAACACAAATACAAAAAGCGCGGATTATTCCAACTTGCTTGAGAATCCCCGCCCAGGGCACAGCGATTACACCGCCTTTGTAAAATACGGCGGTAATAACGATATTCGCGGCGGAGGTCATTTCAGCGGCAGACTTACCGCTCCGATTGTTTTCGCGGGAGCTGTTTTAAGGCAGATTCTTGAGAAAAAAGGAATAAAAATCGCCGCGCATATCAGTTCTATAGGAAATGTTTATGACAGCCGTTTTGACGGGGCTGAAATCTCCGACGAGCTCATAGATACTTTAAATAACTCCGCTTTTTCGCTTGTCGACGGATCTGTCGAGGAGAAAATGCGCGAAACAGTAGAATCAGCGCGTAAGGACGGCGACAGCGTAGGCGGTACTATCGAGTGCGCCGTTGTCGGTATGCCCATAGGCGTAGGCGGGCCGCTTTTTAGCGGAATAGAGGGCGAGATATCAAAGGCTGTTTTCGGTATTCCCTCCGTAAAGGGTATTGAGTTCGGCGCGGGATTCGACAGCGCTCACAGGCGCGGAAGCGAAAACAACGACGCGTTTGAGTACAAAGAAGGTAAGGTCGTTACAAAAACCAACAATTGCGGCGGAATACTGGGCGGTATCTCTAACGGTATGCCGATTATTTTCAGAGCCGCGATAAAGCCTACCCCCTCAATTTCAAAACAGCAGGAAACCGTTAACCTTAAAACAAAAGAAAATACAACGCTGTCCGTAAAAGGCAGACACGATCCCTGTATTGTGCCGAGAGCCGTACCTGTTATAGAGGCAGCGGCGGCGATCGCGATTTTTGATATGCTGGGGTGATGATATGAGAGATTTATCCGAGATTCGTCAGGAAATAAACGAAATAGACGAAAAAATGCTTGAGCTTTTTAAAAGACGAATGGACTGCTCCAAAGACGTCGCCGAGTATAAAACCGCGAACAATATTCCTGTTTTAAACGAAAAGCGCGAGAAAGAAATTCTCGACAAGGTATACGAAAACGGCGGTGGGTACGGCTCTTATTCAAGAGAGCTGTTCAAAAAAATTATGGAGCTTTCAAGAGCTCTGCAAAACGAGATTATTTAGGAAATAAGAATGGAAACGAAAGAAAGAAATTATTTATGGGATAATATGAAGGTGTTCCTCATTTTTTTGGTTGTGGCGGGACATCTTCTCGAGGGTTTCAGACCGCTCAGTTTTCCCTTCGCGGGTTATTTTGACTACTGGATTTATTCCTTTCATATGCCCGCGTTTATTTTTGTATCGGGATACCTTTCGAAAAGTTACTGCAAAAAGGGCACTGTAAGAGCCGAGAAAGTCGTTTTGTTTCTCGTTTATTACACGATATTCCAGATACTGTTGACTCTGCTCAAATATGTGCTCGGCGTCAGCGTGGAGGGCTCGAGCTTTTTCGATCCCGAAAGAGGCTTGTGGTATCTTCTGGCAATGGTGTTCTACTATCTTGTAATTCCGCTCGCCGAAAAAATACCCTCGTATATAACCGTCGGCGGATTTATTATTCTCGCGGTTATGATAGGTATGGAGCCCGACGCCGATACAATGCTTTCCGTACACAGGATTTTCGCGTTCGCGCCGTTCTTCTTTATCGGTTACTATATGTCCGAAAACGCCGTTAACAGAATAAGAACTGTCTATTTTCCGCTCAGGATTACGCTCGGTATACTGCTGACAGCGTGCTCGGTACTGATATGGGGTGTTCAGGGAATTGAAAATATCCCGATAAGCGTGTTTTACGGAAAGGACAATTATATCGAGCTCGGAACTGATTATATCTACGGCTCGATAATAAGACTAGAGGCTATTTTAATCGGTCTGCTTATGATATTCGCGCTTTTGTGCCTTATGCCTACGGTAAAGAGCGTTTTAGCGATAGCGGGACAGCGTTCGCTGAGCGTGTATATCTTCCACTTGCCGATTGTTGTACTTCTTATGGATACCGAGCTGGTTTCCAGTGTGATAAAGATTAACGGTATCGCCGAGTTTTTACTGCTTTTGATTGCCGCGGCGGCGATTGTCGCTTTGTTGTCGCTTAAGATATTTGAGTATCCGTTTAAGTGGATACAGCTCGGAGTCGGAAAAGTGTTAAAATAATTAATCGGTCGGATTATTTTCCGACCGATTTTTGTTGAAAAAAGGACTTTTTTATCGTACAATGTAATAAAGCGCGAGGTGATAATATGGTAAAAAAATATCGTATAGGAACTCCCGTGAACACCGAAGCGGTAACGGAGAGTTTTGATATAGAAAAAACAGACAGCTTTCCTTTAAGTCTTGAAATAAACGAGAATGTAATACTTAGCTTCCCGCTTGAAAACGACGATATGATTTTCGGACTCGGCGAGAATGTCCGCGGTATTAATAAACGAGGCTGGACTTACGAAAGCTGGTGCAGTGATGAAACCAACCACACCGAAGATAAACGCGCTCTCTACGGAGCTCATAACTTTATTGTTTTAAGCGGCAAGGATAAATTCGGGCTGTTTGTTGATTATCCGTCGAAAATAGAGTGGGATTTAGGAAACACGTCGCCCGAAATGGCTGCTATAAAGATTTTCGGAAAAGATTTGGATTTATACTTTATCGACGGCGAAAGCGAGCTCGATATCGTAAAGCAGTTCAGGAAAATAATCGGCAAGAGTTATATCCCGCCTTTCTGGGCGTTCGGTTATCAGCAGAGCTGTTGGGGCTACGCCAAGCAGGAGGACTTTGTTAAAGTTCGGGAAAACCACAAAAAGAATAATCTGCCTCTTGATTGTATCTATATGGATATAGATTATATGGACAGCTTTAAGGATTTTACCGTAAACAAAAAGCTGTTTCCCGACTTTGAAGCCTTTGTACGGGAAATGAAAGAAAACAATATCCACCTCATCCCGATTATAGACGCGGGCGTAAAAAAAGAGAAGGGTTACTCTGTCCACGACGAGGGGCACGAAAACGGATATTTCTGCATCGATAAAGACGGTCGTGAGTTTGAGTGCGGAGTATGGCCGGGGATTGTCGGCTTGCCTGATTTTCTGAATAAGGACGCGCGCCGCTGGTTCGGCTCAAAATACAAGGAGCTGCTCGATATCGGTGTTGACGGCTTCTGGAACGATATGAACGAGCCCGCGCTTTTTTACTCGAAGAAGGGGCTCGAAAAGGCGTTTAAAAAGCTCGACGACATAAGAAGCAGGGAAATGGATATCTGGAGCTTTTTTGGTTCTAAGGACGCTGTGCTGGGCATACAGAACAGTATGGACGATTACAAAAGCTTTTATCACAATATAGACGGCAAAAAGGTCTGCCACAAGGACGTTCATAATATCTACGGCGCTTTTATGACCAAAGCCGCGGGCGAGTATTTTGAGGAAGAATACGGCAGGGAGAAGAAGCTTATTTTCTCCAGAGCCTCGTATATCGGAGCTCACCGCACAAGCGGTATCTGGTTCGGAGATAATTTCAGCTGGTGGTCGCATATTCTCCTTAACCTGAAAATGCTCCCTTCGGTAAATATGTGCGGATTTCTCTATTGCGGAGCGGATATAGGCGGCTTCAACAGCCACGCGACAAGAGATTTGCTTTTGCGTTGGCTTGCTTTGGGAGTATTTACTCCGCTGATGCGTAACCACCGCGCGCTCGGCACCAGGGCTCAGGAGGCGTATCAGTTCGGCGATACCAGGGATTTTTCCGACGTGCTTTCTGTAAGGTACAGATTAATTCCATATATTTACGAAACCTTCAGGCGTTGCAGCGACGAAAACGATATGATGTTCAAGCCTCTCGCGTTTGAATATCCCGACGATAAAATCGCTCGTGAGGTCGAGGATCAGCTTATGCTCGGAAATGAGTGTATGATAGCTCCCGTATACGAGCAGAATAAGTCGGGCAGAAATGTTTATCTCCCCGAGGATATGACTTTTGTAAAACTCAGCGGAGAAAACGTGTATAAAGAGGAAATGAAAAAAGGACTTCATTACGTTGAAATCGCTTTAAATGAAGTACCCTTATTTATAAAAAGAGGAAAAAATATTCCTTTAGCTAAGCCCGCGCTCAATACGGCTGAGCTTGATGTCGAAAAGCTTGAAAATCTTCTGTAAACCGCATAAATACTGAAATGCAACCGCTGGTTGCGAAAATGAAAACCGAAATGTATAGACCAAAGATACGGTTGCGGGGTATAATACAGACAGAAAACCAAGGAGGGAAAACATATGAATATTGAAATTGCCAACAGATTATTACAGTACAGAAAATCGAGCGGTCTTTCGCAGGAAGAGCTCGCCGAGAAAATCGGAGTAAGCCGTCAGGCGGTATCAAAATGGGAGAGAGCCGAAGCTTCTCCCGATACGGATAACCTTATTATACTTGCGAAGGTTTACGGCGTAAGCCTTGACGAGCTTTTGCAGGGCGAGGGCGCTCCCGAGGTAAACAGGAAAGAAGAATCAGAAAAAGTCACACCCGACGAGAATACTACATATGTTGAGGATAAGCGCGTTTCGTTTAAAAACGGTATCCACGTTCACGACGGTAAGGATAAGGTGGATATAAGCTTTAAAGAGGGTATAAACGTCGACGCAAAAGACGGCTCAAAGGTTCACGTAGGAATGGACGGAATCCACGTTCACGACGGTGAAAAGGTACGCGCCTATACCGACGAAAACGGTAACGTTATGGTTGACGAGGAGCTCGAAAAGAAAAAGCACCTGCACGAACAAGAAAAAATCGCGAAAAGAATTCCCGTATGGGCAATTTCGCTTATACTATTCTTTGTGTGGGGCTATTCGGGAATGTTCTGCGGCTGGTCTTTAAGCTGGATAAGCTTTTTATTAATTCCGATTTACTACACGTTTGTTGACGCGGTTTATAAACGTAATCCGACGCATTTCGCCTATCCTGTGCTTTGCGTAGTGTTCCAAATGATTACGGGCTTTGTGTTCGATGGCTGGACTTGGGGCTGGATAGCCTATCTCACGATTCCGATATACTATTGTATAACGGCTTTGTTTAATAAGAAAGACAAAAAGGTCGGGGATTAATCCCGACCTTTAGTTTTACATTATTTCGTATGGTTTTAATAAATTCAAGAACGAAGTCAAAATCTTCTTTAGAAGCGTAAACCTGATTTTTATTAAACGGGGCGTTTAGCTTAATAACGTTCCTTCTCGGGTACGCTTTTATTTTTTTTACCTTTTTAAATTCGGAGTACATTTCTGTCCTTGTCGCGTTAAGTCCCGCTCCCGCGACTGACGGTCTGCCCGAAGCGGCTCCCGCCAACGCGGCGAGCCCGCCTATTTTTTTCGCTTTTTTAGCCTGAGCGGGAGCCTGCTTATGAAGCACGCCGTTTTCGTCCATAGTGAAATCAACTATGTATTTACCGCCCATAATCGCGGCGTAAAGCAGATATCCGAGAATGGTGATACCCGTCATTACCGCGAAAACTATTCCGAAAATCCTTCCGTTTATCAGCAGGCTTTCAAAAAAAGAATCATGGTTTTTGATTTCGATTAGCGTTACGAAAAGGAATATCCCGAGAAAAATGAAAAACAGGATTTTATATACGAGTATAAAAACCGTCGGGTTTTTATACAGGCTCATTTCATAGCGCCAACGGTATTTGCCGTCGGCGCGTTTTTTAATATTGCTCATATTATTTCCACTTTTTAAAGCCTAAATTCTTCATAGTAACGCCCGCTTTTTTGCTTATATAGCTGTTGAATTCGGGGAACATCCACTCGAGCGTGGCTTTAGCGTTCAGATTAGCCGTATTATAAGCCGTTGAGCCCGATACCTGTTTAAAGTCGGTAATACTATCGAGCTTTAAGCTCTTTTTAGCCTGATTAAGAGACATTTTGTATTCTACAGCGCCGTCGTCAGTCAATTTAGTGTAGTAACAAGTGTAATCTTTTTTCGCGCTGAAATGCAGCTCGATAATGAGTGAGCCCTTGTAGTTCCCGATAAATACAAAATCGCTTTTGTCGTTATCGTACATCAAGGAATATTTAAAATCGTTTTTTGTCCAGTTTACAGCCCAGTAATCTCCGTTTGCCACGGGAGTATGAGGGTCGGATTTTTTAAGATAGCTTATAAGCTTGTTGACTGCCTGAGAAACGGTCATCCCGCCCTTTTTAACGGTGATTTTGCATTTGTACTTTTTGCCCTTGTATTTAGCGGTGATAGTCGCCTTGCCTTTTTTCTTA
>CADBSD010000016.1 GCA_902797225.1 uncultured Ruminococcus sp.
ATAGCCTGCGGCTACATCCGCGTCTGAGGGTAAGAAATAGTATGTGTAGCTGCTTACGGGAACTGTTGTCTCAGGAACGGTGGTTTCGGGTACGGGCGGATAATCGCTCCATGTACCTGTAGCGTTATCCCACTCGTTTTCGTTTAATGTATAAAGCTTGTTATTCTGGAATCCAACTTCTGAAGATTCGTTCCATGTGGAGTCAAATCCTGAGGTAGATGGATCTAATCTTGCGAATTTACAAGATACCCATGAGGATGTGTTTGTCAGATTCGCCTCGTAAATTCCGTCGCCGACAGGCTCAAACGCAAACCATTTCTCAGTCCAGTTCTTCCAACCCATTACCTTTACGGCAAAGCGAGCATTGTCGCTACACCAGTTTGAACTGGGTTTAAAATAGATTTTTCCGTCATCCGCCGCCGTTGTTGTCGGATCTTCTGTCGTGGGCTCAGCCGTTGTGGGCTCAGCTGTTGTGGGTTCAGCTGTTGTGGGCTCGGCTGTTGTCGGCTCGGGAGGCTCGGTTGTAGGTTCAGCTGTTGTTGTGGGCTCAGCCGTTGTCGGCTCGGGAGGCTCAGTTGTAGGCTCAGCTGTTGTTGTGGGCTCAGCCGTTGTCGGCTCGGGGGGCTCTGTTGTGGGTTTAGCCGTTGTTGTGGGTGGAGCTGTTGTAGGAGCTTCTGTGGGAATCGTGCCGCCCAGCTCTACGTATGTTTTCCACTGTCCTCCGCCTTTGTCCCAAGTGTTGTCGGCAACTTCATAACCTTTGCCGATATTACCCGTGAGCGTAAGGTCGTCTGTCTGATTCCATTTATTATTCCAATTGTTAGCAGTTGTCGAGCCGCTCATTCTGCAGAAAATTATATAATTCCAAGTTCCTGACTGACGTGACGGAATCGTGGTCTTAAAAAGTCCTTTTACTGTATCTTCACTCATGCTCGACCAGGTATTATCTGTATCGCTGTTGTAGAAATACGCCGCGAATCTCGCGCCGTCTTGTTTCCAGTTGGAGTTTGGCTTTAAGTAAACCACATTGCTCGCGGTAGTAGCCTGAGTGGGAGCTTGGGTAGTTGCGGCATTTGTCGACGAGCCGCTCTTTGTTACTGTAAGGTAATGTGTAGATTTATTAAAGCTAAATGTATAAGTTCCGCCTGTCGCGGTAATCTTACAGTTTGATTCGGAATCCATTAACCAGTTCGAGCAGGAATCGGTGAAGGTTCCGCTGTTTCCATACCATTCGCTATCGCTGTTAGCGATTTTGAAATCATAAGTTCCGGCGCTAAGAGAAACTGAAGCGGTAGCAACGTTGCCGCTTACTGTCATCTCGTTTGTTTCTCCCCAGCTGTTGAACGAACCCTTTACGTAGTATTTAGCGTTAGAGGACGCGCCGCCGCTTACGGCTACGGGATATACTCCGGGTTTAACCGTACCCGAAAGTGTATTTCCGCTTACCGTAAAGGTTGATTCATGAGCCAGATCTTTATAGGTTTTCGCAGGCATACTTGTGTCAACATTAACGCTGATGTCGCTTGAGCCTGTATTAATAAAGCATATACCCTTATTTCCGCGCTCAATAACGAGAAGCTGGTTGTTTCCGTTATAGTTATAAATACTTGATACGTCTGTACCCTTACAAGCGTTATGGAATTTATTTACGCCTTTAACCTCGGCGTCAAAGTATTGACCGTCGCCGCCGTCGGTAGTTTTATCGCTGCCCTTCCAGTTTGAGGTCGTGCTTCCGTAAGGACGCGCCATATACATAGCGTTAAGTCCCTGAGCGGCGATAGCCGCGTACGCGCGGTTGATCTGGAATGTGGGCATTTGATAGTTGCCGCCTTTGTAGTTGTCGTGAGATTCCGCCCAGCATACCAGGTTGTTTCCGCCGAGACCCGCTTTATAATCTTGGAGGTCATTCGCGTTAAGAACATTATTTGAAATATTATTACGTACGGTATCGCTGTACGCCGAACCCGTTACGTTCATATATTTAGCGTAGCCTGTCAGCGGGCAGTTCTGTCCCGCCAGAACCTCGCCGTAGGAGAATTTATCGCCGAGATCATTAAGAACTGTCGGCCAGTAATTAGAAGTCGGCTTGCCGCTGATTTCATCACCGGACGGAAGCTCGATATGCTTAGCCGCGTCAAAGCGGAAGCCGTCTGCGCCCGCGCTTAAAATATTCTGAAGTAACGTTCTCGCCTGACTTTGAAGCGTTGTGTTGCTTGTATTAAGGTCGGGCATTCCCGTAATATCCTTCTGAGTCTGCTGCCAGCGGTCATCCCAGTCGGAGATAGCGCCGTTACCACGGTAATCCTTTTCTATGCCTGAAACCTGAGATGTTTGATCGGTCGTGTGGTTTAAAGCTACGTCAACGATAACCTTAAGACCGAGAGCGTGAGCTTCGGAACAGAGAGTTTCAAACTCTGCCTGAGTACAAATCTTGTTACCGATTGTGTAGTTTTTCGGCTGATAGAACTGATACCAGTTGGTAACAGTGTTATCGGCTTCGTCGTTGCCGCTTCCTACGATTCCGTTAATCGGGGAAGTCTGAATAACCGTGTAGCCCGCGTCCGCAATATCCGAAAGATTGGCACGGATTTTGCTTACAGGCCAGTTCCAGCATTGAAGAATTACTTCCTCAGAGCTGTACTTCGAGTTTCCCGCCGCGTTAGCTGTAGTTACGGACAATCCCATAAAACAGCTTAAAACCAGCGTCAAACTTAGAATTAGTGAAACAATTCTTTTTGTTTTCCTCATAATTCCAACTCCTAAAATATTTTTTGCACACCATTTAACGTACCATAATGTGCCAATTATGATTATTATACAACAGTTTTTCAAATTTTGCAATAATAATGTAACAAATTAACAACAAAAAACGGAGCAGCTCAAAATTGAGCTTGCTCCGCCGTGTTTTTTCACTACATTTATTCAATCGGCTCAAAATCAGCGACGCCGTGCTTGCAAAGCGGACAGATAAAGTCGTCGGGGAGCTCGTCGCCCTCGTAAACATATCCGCAAACCTTGCATACCCAGCCCTTTTTGCCATCGGTTTCGGGCTTTGGCTTAACATTATTCTGGTAATAGGTGTATGTCATGGTTTCCCTGTCAGAGGTTACTCTCGCCTCGGTAACGCTGCAAATAAACATTCCGTGAGTATCGAGGTCGATATAATCTTCAACCTTTAAGGACATAAAGGAATTTATGTATTTGGGCAGGAATACAAGTCCGTTGTCGGATTTCAGAGTATCGAAGCCGTCAAATTTATCGGTGTTTCTTCCGCTCTGGAAGCCGAAACGTTCAAATACGCTGAACGGAGCGTCAACTGACAGGCAGTTTACGTTCATCTGACCTGTTTCCTTGATTACGTGGTGGGAATAGTTCTGCTTGTTGATACATACGGCGATACGGTTCGGGGAATTTGTAACCTGGGTTACGGTGTTCACGATAAGTCCGTTATCCCTTTTGCCGTCGTTGGAGGTTACGACATAAAGACCGTAGCCGATATTAAACAGCGCTGTCATATCGTTCTTGTCGGCTGTTTCGTCGTGCTGAGCGAGGTAATCCTTGCACAGCTCGTCGGCAAGCGCTTCTATCTGAGCCTTGCTGTCGTCGTTTAAGGCGGACATAATTTTAACCGTTGTGTCGGTGTATTCGATATTTTTGCAACCCTCAAGCATTTTCTTCATCGTCTTTGCCGCTAAAGGAGCCCACGAGCCGTTCTCGATAAGACCGATTGTCTTATTCTGGAAGTTGCGCTCGGTAAGGTGATTAATAAATTCTCTCATAAACGGGAAGATTTCCGCGTTGTACGTAGTTGTGGCGAGCACGATTCTGCCGTAACGGAACGCGTCCTCGACGCACTCCGCCATATCCTCTCTGGCGAGATCGTTTACTACAACCTTGGGACAGCCCTTAACTCTCAGCTTTTCAGCGAGAAGCTCAACGGCCTTTTTGGTGTTGCCGTAAACGGAGGTGTATGCAATCATAATACCGTCGGTTTCAACGCCGTAGCTCGACCAGGTGTTGTAGAGGTCGAGATAGTAACCGAGATTTTCGCTGAGCACGGGGCCGTGAAGCGGACAAATCGTTTCGATTTCAAGTCCTGCCGCTTTTTTCAGCAGAGCCTGAACCTGAGCGCCGTACTTACCTACTATACCTATATAATAACGTCTTGCCTCGCAAGCCCAATCCTCGTCAACGTCGAGCGCGCCGAATTTTCCGAAGCCGTCGGCTGAGAAAAGAACCTTGTCCTTGCTGTCGTAAGTAACGATAACCTCAGGCCAGTGAACCATAGGAGCGGCTACGAACGTGAGCGTGTGCTCGCCGAGCTCGAGAGTATCGCCCTCTTTTACAACAACTCGTCTGTCCTCGAACTGCGTGCCGAAGAAATTCTGCATCATATTAAAAGCCTTCTGGCTCGATACGATAACAGCGTCGGGATAGTTGTTCATAAAATTCTGGATATTAGCGCTGTGGTCGGGCTCCATATGCTGAACTACAAGGTAGTCGGGCTTTTTGCCGTCGAGCGCTTCCTCGAGATTATCTAGCCACTCGTTTTTGAAATTGCGGTCAACGGTATCCATAACCGCAATCTTCTTATCAATAATCACATAGGAATTGTACGCCATACCGTTGGGCACGTCGTACTGACCTTCGAACAAGTCAATTTTGTGGTCGTTAACTCCTACATATTTAATATCGTTTGAAATAAACATAAATACGCCTCCTTCGCGATAGTATATATAGTATAACAAAAGATTTCTGCATTTACAACCTTATTTTATTAAAATTGTTCATTTCAGGAAATTTTTCTTACACAAGAAGTGTGCGAAATTTGAGCGATTGTTTGCGTATTCGGTTATTTTCGCTCAAAAGTCTTTGCTATTTTAATCTATTTGCTCAAAAATTTTCAAAAAACAGCTTGTTTTTTGCGCAATTTATATTGACTTCCATATTTTTAATGGTATAATACAGTCAAGAGGTGATTGAATATGGTCAATCAGGAACGATATGAACGGATTCAGAAGATTATTGACGAAAAAGGTACCGTTACCGTAGCGGAGCTCGCTCAGGCACTCGACACCTCTGAATCGACAATCAGACGTGATTTGACCGCTCTCGACAAGCTCGGAAGAATAAAAAAATTCTTCGGCGGAGCAACAGCGGTAAGAGAAACAGAGGGCTTCTTCGAGGATATGTTCAGCGTGCGCGAAAGAAAAATGCACGAGGAAAAAACGATGATTGCCCGATACGCCGCCACGCTTATAAACGACAGCGACTTCGTCTATATCGACGCGGGAACTACGACCTCAAGGCTGGTCGATTTTATCACCAACTCGAAAGCAACCTACGTTACAAACGGTATTAATCACGGCAGAAAGCTTATCCACCGCGGACTTAAGGCATATATCGTCGGCGGAAAAATCAAACCGACGACGGAGGCTATAGTCGGCGCGGAGGGTATTTTGAGTCTTAAAGGGCTCAATTTCTCAAAAGCGTTTATCGGCTCAAACGGAATTGATATAAACGCGGGATACAGCACCCCCGATATAGAGGAAGCGCTGATAAAACAGACGGTTATAGAAAACGCATACACCTCGTTTGTAGTTGCCGACCACTCGAAATTCGGCAGGGTGTTCCCCGTTACTTTCTCTCAGTTGAGCAAATGCTGTATTATAACAGATAAATTGACCGACGCTATATATACTAAAGAAACGATTATAAAGGAGGTATCCGAATGATTTACACCGTAACATTAAACCCGTCTATTGATTACGTTGTACGTTTAAACGGATTTAAAGCGGGAATTACAAACCGCACCGAAAGCGAGGAGTACTACTACGGCGGCAAAGGCATCAACGTGTCCTGCGTGCTTGCCGAGCTGGATTTGGACAGTACGGCTCTCGGTTTTATCGCGGGATTCACGGGCGAGGCTATTGAGGAAGGAATAAGAAACGACAGAATCACCACCGACTTTATAAAGCTTGAGGACGGTATTTCCAGAATCAACATAAAAATCAAAGCGGGTGAGGAAACCGAAATCAACGGTCAGGGTCCGCATATCACCGACGCCGACCTTGAACGTCTTATGGAGAAGCTTAACCATATCCAAAACGGCGACACGCTGATTCTGGCGGGCAGCATTCCTAATACTCTCCCCGACGACGTATACGAGAGAATGCTCGAAAGACTTAAGGACAGAGATATCAGAATCGTTGTGGACGCGACTAAGAAGCTGCTCGTAAATTCGCTTAAATACAAGCCTTTCCTTATTAAACCCAACCGCCAGGAGATTTCCGAAATCTTCGACGTTGAGGTTGAAACCGAGGAGGATACCGAAAAATACGCGAGAAAGCTTCTGGAAATGGGAGCTCAGAACGTGCTTATCTCCTTAGGCGGAGAGGGCGCTATGCTTATCGACGAATACGGAAACAAGCATAAAATCGGCGTATTAAAAGAAAAGGTTATAAATACCGTCGGCTCGGGCGACTCTATGGTAGCGGGGTTCGTCGCGGGATATGAAAAAGAAAAAAGCTACTCTTACGCTCTGAAACTCGGCAGCGCCTGCGGAAACGCCACAGCGTTCCTCTCGGGGCTTGCCACAAAGGAAAAAATAAATGACGTATTACAAAAATTTTAAAAGGAGGACATAATGCGTATTACTGATTTGCTGAAAAAACAAGGCATCTCTCTTGGCGTATCGGCTAAGGACAAGAGAGACGCTATCGACCAACTCGTGGCTCTCCACGAAAAGTGCGGAAACCTCAAAGACGCGAAAGCGTACAAAGAGGGTATTCTCAAAAGAGAAGAAATGGGAACAACCGCTATCGGTATGGAGGTTGCTATCCCCCACGCTAAGAGCGCGGCTGTAAAGTCCCCCGCTCTTACAGCGATTACAGTTCCCGCGGGCGTTAACTACGACGCTCCCGACGGCGCGGACTGCAAGCTTATCTTTATGATAGCGGCGACTTTAGACGGCGACGTTCACCTCGAGGTTCTCGCCAGACTTATGCAGATGCTTATGGACACCGATTTCACCTCCAAGCTCAAGGCGGCTAAAACAGCGGACGAATTCTTACAGATTATCGACGCTAAGGAAACGGAAAAATTCCCCGAGGAAGCTGCCGCTCCCGCACCGAAGGCTGACGGCTACAGAGTTCTCGCCGTTACAGCCTGCCCGACAGGTATCGCTCATACCTATATGGCAGCCGAGGCTCTTGCAAAAGCGGGCGAGCAAATGGGCATTACCATTAAGGTAGAAACAAACGGCTCAGGCGGAGCTAAAAACGTGCTCACAGCCAAGGAAATCGCTGACTGCGACGGAATTATCATCGCCGCCGACAAGAGCGTTGAAACCGCGCGCTTCGACGGCAAACCCGTAATATCAACAAAGGTTGCCGACGGTATCCATAAACCCGAGGAGCTCATTAATAAGATTGTAAACGGACAGGCGCCCGTTTTCCACTCAGATAAAAAGGCTGACGCCGCGGACGATTCCGAGGGCGAAGGCATAGGAAGAAAGCTTTACAAACACCTTATGAACGGCGTATCGCATATGCTTCCGTTCGTTGTAGCAGGCGGTATCTTTATCGCTATCGCGTTCTTGATTGACGCGGCTATGGGCGCTCCGCAGGACGGCAACTTCGGTTCGGCTACTCCTGTAGCGGCATGGTTCAAGGGTATCGGCGGACTCGCGTTCAACTTTATGCTTCCGATTCTCGCGGGCTTTATCGCGATGTCTATCGCTGACCGTCCCGGACTTTTAGTTGGTTTTGTAGGCGGTTCTCTCGCCGCGGCAGGCTCGACCTTCGCTGACCCGAGCGGCGCGAACGGCGTTCCCTCAGGTTTCTTAGGCGCTCTTCTCGCAGGTTTCGTAGCAGGCTGGCTTATGAAGATAGTTATGAAGGGCTGTGAAAAACTACCTCAGGCGTTAGAGGGTATTAAACCCGTACTTATCTTCCCGCTCGCGGGCTTAGGTATAGTAGGCGTAATGATGTGCGCTATTAACCCGATAATGGGTATTATCAATACAGGTATGACAAACGGCGTTACAGCTATGTCGAAGAACCCCGCTTTAATCGTTCCTCTCTGCGCGCTTCTCGCGGGTATGATGGCTATAGATATGGGCGGCCCGTTCAACAAGGCGGCTTATGTAACAGCGGCAGGCTTGCTCGCTAACTCTCCCAACGACTCCGCTTCTCAGATGATTATGGCGGCTGTTATGATCGGCGGTATGGTACCTCCTATCGCTATAGCTCTCTCGACAACATTCTTCAAGAATAAGTGGTCTGAGGAAGAAAGAAAGAGCGGCCCCGTAAACTACATCATGGGTCTTTCGTTCATCACAGAGGGCGCTATCCCCTACGCCGCGGGTCATCCTCTGCAGGTAATCCCGAGCTGTATCATCGGTTCGGCAGCGGCAGGCGCTTTATCGGCATTATTCACCTGTACTCTGAGAGCTCCCCACGGCGGTATCTTCGTACTCCCGACTATCGGCAATCCTCTTATGTACTTCTTAGCGCTTATCGTAGGCTCTGTTCTCGGAATGCTTATGCTCGCTATCTTAATGAAGAAAAAAGCGTAATTAATAATCTACCAAAGCGCAGAACCTATTCTCTCTATCCAAAACTTCATAGTGAACAACTCGTACGGGGGATATAAATTCTAAGATAGGAACGTCCACACTTGACGTAGACATTTAAAAAGTCTATAGCAGAACCTATCCCAAGTCTCCAAAACTTCATAGTACACTAATCGTACGGGGGATATAAATTCTAAGATAGGAACTAACACGTTTGACGTAGACATTTAAAAAGTCTATAGCAGAACCTATCCTCTCTATCCAAAACTTCATAGGACACTAATCGTACGGGGGATATAAATTCTAAGATAGGAACG
>CADBSD010000017.1 GCA_902797225.1 uncultured Ruminococcus sp.
ACATTATGGCGACCCGGATCGGGTTCGAACCGACGACCTCTAGCGTGACAGGCTAGCGTTCTAACCAACTGAACTACCGGGCCATATTGTATAGTCGATATGCTTGCATATGACAGTTTTATTAAGATGGTGGGAGATACAGGGCTC
Organism: uncultured Ruminococcus sp.; assembly: GCA_902797225.1. GTDB lineage: Bacteria > Bacillota > Clostridia > Oscillospirales > Acutalibacteraceae > Ruminococcoides. The sequence continues at coordinate 148 of CADBSD010000017.1, forward strand.
GAACCTGTGACCCCCTGCTTGTAAGGCAGGTGCTCTCCCAGCTGAGCTAATCTCCCACATCGTCGCCGCTGTCGGCGACTTGATTATAATACTACAAAAAGACATTAATGTCAATACCTTTTTGGAATATTTTTTACTTTTTATTTTTGTTTTTTATTATTTCGTTTATATCATCTTCGGAAAACGTATAGTTCCTGTTGCAGAACTGGCACTTAACCTCGGCAACTCCGTTTTCGTTAACGCAGGCTTTAAGCTCCTTTTCGGGAAGTCCCGCGAAATAGCTCTCGATTTTCTCTCTGGAGCAGCCGCATACGTAGTTGATTTTCTCCTCGTCCAGAACCTCGACCTCAAAACCCTTTAGCGCCGTTTTACAGATTTCGAGAATACTCATTCCCTTAGCGAACATTGTGGTGACGGGCTCGAGCTCGGAAATATTTTTCTCCAGCTTGTCGATTGTGCCCTCGTCCGCTCCCGGGAGCAGCTGAATAAGAAGTCCGCCCGAAAGCAGGACTTTCCCGTCCTCCTTATCGACCAGAACGCCCAGAGCGCAGACTGTCGGTATCTGCTCCGAAGTGGCGTAGTAGCTCGTTATATCCTCGGCGATTTCTCCGCTTACGAGAGGAACTCTGCCCACGTACGGGTCGCGTGTTCCGTAATCGCGGATAACGCCGAGCGTGCCGTATTTTCCGACCGCCTCGGAAACGTTGATTTTTCCGTTTCTATAATACTCGGTCGGGCAATCGGGGTTTGTAACATAGCCCTTTACATTACCCTTGGAGTCCGCGCAAACGACAACCGAACCGATAGGGCCGTCGCCGTTTATCTGGAGAGTCAGCCTCGCCTTATCCTGCTTTAAGCTCATTCCCATCATTGAGCCCGCGCACAAAAGCCTTCCGAGCGCCGCCGTAGCGCAGGGGCTCGTCTTATGTAATCTCTGAGCCGTAAAAACTATATCCGACGCGTCCACTGCCGAAGCCATAATCGCGCCGTCTGAGGTTATACACCTGATTATTTTATCCATAAAAATCTATCCATTCTTTTTCGCGATATAAATAATTCGCTCGTCACTTTCCTCGGGAGCGTTTTCGCTCATATCCGAAAAGCGTTTCACAACCTCGAAGCCCGCGCCGTTGAGCATTGACATAAGCTGTGCGTCGCTGTACGCCCGCTCGGAGAAGCTCTCCTCGAATCTCTTGTACAGCTCTCCCTCGGGCACAAAAAGGTTTATGTTTATATCTACAATATTATTTTCTTTCAAAGAATTTTCCCAAACGCAGTAAACCTCGTCCAAATCATAGACGAAGGTATTGTCACACAGCACGTTTTGGTGCTTGTAAACGGTATTTACGTCGAAAATAAAATACCCGCCGTCGTTCAAAAACAGAAAAACGCGCTCAAAGGTTTTTCTGACGTCCTCGATATCGGTCATATGGTTGATACTGTCGAGCGTACAGACGCAGGTATCAATACCGCCGTACAGGTCAAGCTCCTGCATTTTCTGGCACAAAAAGAGGATATTAAAGCCGTTTTCGACCGCCTTTTCGTAGGCGAAGGAAAGCATTTCCTGTGAGCCGTCCGCGCCGTAAACGTCAACGCCGAGTTTTTTCAGCTCGAGCGTAAGCTTGCCCGTTCCGCACGCCAGATCGAGCGTCAACCCCATTTCGTGTCCGAGCTTTTTCAGTGTATTTACTATATAAAGGGCGCGCTTTTCGTAGTCCACATTCAAGGTTAGCGCGTCATAATAATCGGCGAAAACACCGTAGGAGCTCATTATTTGTCTACCTTTATACCGAGGTTCTTAAACGCGAGCATATAGCCGTCCGTGTCCTCGTTAAGCGAGCGCTTCACACGGCTTATTGTAGCTGTCGAGGCGCCTGTTTTCTTTACGATTTCGTTGTAAACCGTTTTCTCGTGGAGAAGCTTAGCCACTACCACGCGCTGTGACATAGCGTTGAGCTCGGGCTGTGTGCACAAGTCCTCGAAAAAGCGGTAGCAGTCCTCCTTTGTTTTTAAGGTCAGAATAGCGTCAAACAAAAAATCTGTCTGTTCATTTTTCAGCTTTGAATTCATTTTTTCCACTCCTAAATCTTCCACTGTCACGCGTTAAATTATTAAAGTATTTACATTTTAACACACGAAAGTGTTTTTGTAAAGACCCGCGAAAGCTTTGAGCCTGAACACAAAACAAATTCCGTCTATTCCTTTCCCTTTATTCTGTCAAGCGCGGCTTTCTCGATTCTGCTGACCTGTGCCTGTGATATTCCTATTTCCTCGGCAACCTCCATTTGGGTTTTGCCCTTAAAAAACCTGAGTCCTATTATCTTTTTTTCCCTGTCGCCGAGCTTCTTTATAGCGTCCTTCATCGAGATTTCGTCCAGCCAGTCCCTATCGTCGAAATTATCGCCTATCTGGTCCATAACGTAGACCGTGTCGTTGCCGTCCGAGAACAGCGGCTCGTAAAGCGACACGGGCTCGACAATCGCCTCGAGCGCCAAAACGACGGTGTTTTTCGGAAGCTGAAGCTTTTCGGCGATTTCCTCGATAGTCGGCTCGCGGTTCATTTTATTGGTAAGGTTCTCCTTGATCTGCATTGCGTGATAGGCTATATCACGCATTGAGCGCGACACTCTGACGGAGTTGTTATCCCGCAGATAGCGCCTTACCTCGCCTATTATCATCGGCACACCGTAGGTGGAAAACCTGACGTCCATAGACGGGTCGAAATGGTCTATCGCCTTAATAAGCCCTATAACTCCGACCTGAAACAAATCGTCGGGATTCTCTCCTCTGCCCGAAAATCTCTGTATAACCGACAGCACAAGGCGCAGATTTCCGTTTATCATTTTTTCACGCGCGGTTTTCTTCTCGCTCTCGGTTCCGTTTTGTATAGTATTTAAAAGCTCTTTTTTCTCCTTTTCCGTAAGCACCTTTAGGTTTGACGTATTTACTCCGCAGATTTCAACCTTATTATACTGCAAATTAACAGCTCCCTTAATGTATTACACATTAAGTATTGCCGTTTTGAGTTTTTAAATACGCTTTTATATCTGTTTTGCACAAAAGAGCCTGAACGATTTTGTGCAGTTTTTTCGACATTATTGTGATATAATAAGATGTAATACATTGATATTAAGGAAGTGCAGTTATGTTAAAAAAATCGGTAAGCCTGTTTGTTTCGTTGTTAATGATTGTCGGAGTTTTCTCGCTCACGGCGGCAACCGCTTCAGCTAAAGGCATAGAAAAAAAAGCGAAGCTAAAGCTTTACGTTCCCGACGCCGAGGTTAGTTACGCGAAAAAAATAGCGAAAAGCTTTATAAAAAAATACAAAAAGAAGAAAATAAAAATAAAGATTAAAGCTCAATCTGAACCCGACGCGGGCACAATGCTGCTCGCCGACGGCGAAAACGCCGCCGACGTCGCGGCGGTATCCTCGGATCAGATACTGAACCTTGTACGCGCTAAGGTCATCTCCCCCGTAAAGAAGCCCTCCGCTATCAAAAAAAGCGAGCTCAAAAACTCTGTTTCCGCTTTTACCGTAAAGAAAAAGCTCTACGCTTCTCCCCGTTCCTGCCAGAGCTACTGCCTCGTTTATGACAAGTCGGTCGTATCCGAGGAAAACTCGAAAACGCTCGAGGGCGTACTCGAGGCGTGCAAAGAACAAGAGAAAAAATTCATTATGGACGCGGGAAACGGCTACTACTCGTGTATCTTCCTGTTTACGGGCGGGCTGAGATTAACAGGTCTTGAAAAGGACGGCTACACTCAGAAGTTCAATAAATACGACGCGGACACCGTAGCGGAAACCATGAAAGCGTTCTCAATTCTTTTCCACAAGTACAAAAGCGTTTTCGACAACAAAAGCGTGTCGTGGATTTCCTCGGGCTTTACTCAGACCTCAAACAGAAAATCAACCTGCGCGGCGGGTATCGACGGCATTTGGGACTACGCAGCGTGCAAGGCGGCGCTGGGAGAAAAATTCGGCGCGGCTAAGCTTCCGACAATAAACGTAAACGGCAAAGACCGCCAAATGGTAAATATGTTCAACTACACGGGATACGTGGTAAACAAATACACAAAGTACCCGAAAGCCTCTCAGGCGCTTATGAAATATCTGGGCAAAAAATCAAGCCAGAAAAAACGCATTTCCTATATTATGCCGACAAACAAGGCTCTGCTCAACTCGAAGCACCTCAAAAACCCGATGATGAAGGCGCTGTATCAGCAGGAAAAATATTCTGTAGCGCAGGCGTCAACGGGCACTATCTGGGATCCGTTCGGGAATCTCGGGAGCAAGCTTGTGAGCAAAAAAACAAACCCCGAAACCTACGATTTTAAAAAGCTTCTCAAAAATACAATAAACACCGTACTCGACAGATAAAAGACAAAGTGAGCGGCGCGTTTTTCGCGCCGCTCTTTTTTTATAGCTTTATTTAACTTTTACCTTGACCGTAACGGTTCTTGAGCCTTTTTTGTAGCTTGAGTTGCCCTTTGCCGTCACCTGAACCTTCATTTTGTAAGTGCCTTTCTTTGTGCCCTTGCTTACGGTCACAACGCCGCTTTTGCTTATTGTCAGGTGTTTTGAACCGCTGAGCTTCTTATACGTCACATTACCCTGGGCGCTCTTTACGGTTACGGTATTTTTCACCTTAACCTTTGAGCTCTTGACCTTCTTAGCCTTTACCGTCTTTGTCTTTGCCATCGCCTTTATCGTATTGCTTTTCTTGCTTTTCTGAGTTGCGGCTTTGTCGGTTGTATTTTCTGTATTAGAATTATCCGACGTGGCGGGCTGAGTAGCTTCAGTCGAGGGCTGAGCGGACTGTCCGTTGTTCTGTTCAGGCTGTCCCTGCTGGTTTCCGCCGTCCTGGGGAGGCTGCATCGGGTTACCGTTTGAGTCTGTGGGAGGCTCGGGAGGATTGCCGTTGTTGTCGCCCTGAGGAGGCTGTCCCTGCTGATTGTCGCCGCCCTGGGGAGGCTGCATTACGTTGCCGTTTGAGTCTGTGGGAGGCTCGGGAGGATTGCCGTTCTGCTGAGAGTTGTTATCACCCTGAGCGGGCTGATTCTGCTGGCCGCCGCTCTGTGAGGAGCTGTTAGCCGTCGGCTTTGTGGCGGGCTCGATATCGGATTTCTCGCCTGTCTTTATATCCGTGCCGTTCACGTAGAGCTTATAGCCGTTGAAGTCGATATTAGAATAATCCTCGTCCTCGTCGGTGAGAGTATTAACATAGGTGTCGCCCGTAAGCGTAAGCTTTGAGTCCTTGGAAAGAGTGAGCGTTACATATCCTGTGCCCTTGTTGTTAATAGCGCCCTTGTAGGAGCTTCCGTCAGAGAGCGTCATATCAAGACTCGAGATACTGTCAACGATGATATCACCCTCAACGTCCTGGTCGCTGAGCTTTAAGGTTACGTTGCCGCCGTTCGAGCCGCTTGTGCCCCATTTCGCGGCTTCTATTCTCATAAAGTCGCCGTCTGTATTAGTGAATTTATTATTAGTGAGGGTAATCACCGCGTCTGTGTTTGTGATATAGAAAGTATCGCCTTTGTTTGTGGTGATTGTTGAGTTTTTAGCGGTGAAGTTGCCTGTGCCTACCGAGGCGTCGCCCGACATACTCTGGTAGATAAAGATATTTTTATAAGTTGTCGAGTTGCCGTTTAAGGTATTGTTAGTATCGGTAAGAGTGGTATTATTAAGAGTTACGGAGTTTTTACCCTCTACCACAACGCCCTCGGATTTAGTTGAAACGAGCTTGGCGTCGTTGACCGTTACCTCCGCTGTGGAGTAAATCGAGGGAGAGCCCTGACCGTTTGTGGTGTATGTTCCTCCGTTTACGGTCATCGTTCCGCCGCCTCTGTCGCTTCTTATAGCGGCTGAGGAATTTCCCTGAGTGGTGACGTTAAGGTTATCTGCCGTAAGCGTTCCGCCTCCCGTTACCATTATACCTCCCGAGTTATTGGAGGAAGTATTTATCGTGGTGTTTTTCAGGTTGATTTTTCCTGTGCCGTAAGCGAACACACCGTTCGCGTGAGAGCCGTTCGTCGTTACAGTGCCGCCCTCAATATTGAGCGTCGAGTCGTTATAGGCGAGTACCGCGGCGTTTGTTCCCGTGAAATCGGAATTTTCCGTGCTTTCGTCGCCTGACTTTGTGACCGTGGCGTTACTGATTGTTGAAGTTCCGCCCGATACAAGCAGGGCGTTCTGTCCGCCTTTTGTCGAGAAGTAGCTTTTTCCGCTTTCATTTGTTGAGGAGCTGAACTCAGTCGCTCCCGAGTAGCTCGCCGATGTTGTGCTGTTCTGGAAATTCGGTACACTTTGACCGCTCTGACTGCTCGTGGGATTTCCCAGAGCGAACGCGGACACCGCCGCGATTGAGCCGAAGCTCGATATCATTAAAGAGGAAAGTAAAACCGATAATGCTTTTTTAGATAAGTTTTTCATAAGATGTAACCTCCTGTATCTTTGATTTGACTATATGATACAGTAGAAACATTGAAGTTTTATTGAAATATTTTATTTTTTCCTCGTCAGCACATCTAGTCACTATCTAAAATGTGCTGTCCCCCTGATCTTCGTGCCTATATCAAACTTTGGATAGTACATATATGTTCTGCGCTCGACTGTTTTTATTTTCCTCGTCAGCACATCTAGTCACTATCTAAAATGTGCTGTCCCCCTGATCTTCGTGCCTATATCAAGCTTTGGAATTTTTAAATTTCCTCGTCAGCGCATTTAGTTCCTAAAAAAATGTACTATCCCCCTGACCTTTGTGCCAATGTCAGGGGGATAGTACATATATATTATTATTATACTGTTTTCAGAATTACCCCAAAAATAACCTTGCCGTCCTTACAGTCAACTGTAATTTCACCATTATGCGCGTCTGCTATCGACTTTGCTATCGACAGTCCCAGTCCGTAGTGATTACCGCCGTCGTCGTTTCTCGCTTCATTAAGACGATAGAAGCGGTCGAACAACAGCTTTCGTTTTTCCTCGGGGATTTCCTCGCCGTTGTTTACGACTTTCAGCTCGGCTTTTCCTCTCGTATGTTTCAGGCTTACCGAAACATCACCGCCCGTTGAATGTTCTATCGCGTTATCTATCAGTATGGAAACAAGCTGGCTGAGCTGCGGGGAGCTGCCGTTTACAAATACTTCGTCCTCAACCTCGTCGTAGTTTATTTCTATGCCCTTCTCAAAGGCGACGCTCTCAAACGGAAGGATTTCACCGATTACAACGCGGCTCAAATCCGTTTTTTCGAGCTTTGTTTCGGCTTTGTCTGTTTTAGCTAGAGCCATAAGCTGTTTTATCAAAATCGACATTCTCTCGTTTTCGTACACGATATTATCAAGCCAGCGGTTTTCTCCGATTTCGGAGGAAAGCACCTCGGCGTTTGTGGATATTACCGTAACCGGCGTTTTCAGCTCGTGCCCCGCGTCGGAGATAAAACGCTTCTGCATATTATGGCTGCGCTCAAGCGGTCTTATTATATATTTTGAAAGCACAAGCGAAAGAATAAACACAACGACAAGAGAGCAAACTCCGAAAATAATCGTATATTTAAACAGCGTTATCACGTTTTTATCGAAGTCGGAACGGTCGAGAAAAACGACGAGAGTGAAGTCGGACTGTTTATCCACAAGATATGTATAGCCGTCTATTTTCCCCGTTCGCTCCTTATTGTCTTTCACCGATTTCGCGAGAGCGGTCAAATCGTCGTTGGACAAGCTCGAGCTGCTGTTGTCGATATCCTTAACCTTCCCGTCGCTGTCGAAAGCTACGGAGTATTTTGCCGCGACCTCAAACGCCCTTTCGTCGTCGGGCTTCGGTGGCGGAGAGTCCTGTTTCTCGCCGTTTTCGTCTACCTTCGCGGGATTTCCGCTTTCGGAATACACCTGAGCGTAACGCTCAAGCGTATGCTCGTCCTTTTCGGACATTTCACGATAGCTGGAAACATAAATAATCCCGAACGTTCCCGCTAAAAGCAAAGTCATTATTATCATAATCGAGGCGACGATTTTAATCCGTGATTTTCTGAACATACTACTCCCCCTCTCTCAGCTCATAGCCGATACCGCGTACCGACTTTATCTGGGTTTTGGCTCCGATAAAACGCAGTTTTTTTCGTGTAAACGATATATACACCTCAACGTTATTATACTCGGTCTCGCTGTCGAAATTCCAGATTTTCATAGCGAGGCTCTCGCGTTCCATAACGCGGTTTTTGTTGATAAGCAAGTGGCGCATTATATTAAATTCCTTTTCCTTAAGGCGTACCGACTGACCGTTCGACTTGCAAATCAGCATACAGCTTTCTGTATTAAGCTCTATATCGCCGAACTCCAGCTTGCTTTCGTTATTAACGCCCGAATATCTCCGCTCAAGCGCTCTTAATCTCGCCAGAAGCTCCTTTGTCATAAACGGCTTTGTCAGATAATCGTCAGCGCCGCTGTCGAGTCCCTCTACCTTGTCGTCGAGCTCGCCCTTCGCCGTCAACATAAGTATAGGCGTTTTTATCCCTTCGCGTCTTACCTGTTTCGCGATTTCAAACCCCGACATCGATGGGAGCATAACGTCGAGTATCATAATATCGTAGGCGTCGCTTTGGGCGGCGTACAGCCCTTCCTCGCCGTCGTTCATAATATCGACCTCGTATTTTTCTTTTCTGAGAATAGTGCTTAAGGCCTCAGCCATTCGCTTCTCGTCCTCAACCAACAACAAGCGCATATTCTTACCTCCTCAATACCTTTATTTTCATCTTAACACATCTTACAAATCATATTGTACCACAGTTTTATTAAAAAAACATTGAAATTTTTTATTTTCTTCGTCAGCACATTTAGTCCCTGTATTCAATGTGCTGTCCCCCTGACCTTCGTGCCCATATCAAACTTTGGATAGTACATATAGGTTCTGCGCTCGACTTTTTATTTTCTTCGTCAGCACATCTAGTCCCTATATACAATGTGCTGTCCCCCTGACCTTCGTGCCCATATCAAACCGCAACATACGTCTATATATTCAAAGAAACTCAAATTCATCAGAGATGTTCTCTCTACGCTGAACCCGTATTATTGCCGCCGTCTATAGCGGCGGGGAACATTTTCAGCTTTGTTATGTGTCGTGAAAATAAAACATTTTAAAAATATATAAAAAATAAAAAATAATTTGTTGAAAACGTGCATTTATTTTTATACATATATTTGGTATAATGATTTTTAACTGAAGTTTTGAAAGGATGGACTTTATGAAGAAAAAGATTCTTGCCGTTATGCTAACTTTAGCGATAGCGGTTTCGGTTTTCGCCATAGCTCCTGCGGCTCAGGCGGCAAATACCGAAAAAGCACAGACCTCCGCGGGCACTGTAAAAAGCGCGGACGACTTCTCCTGGGATAACGCGTCGGTTTATTTTCTGCTTACCGACCGTTTCAACAACGGAAAAACCTCTAACGACCACTCCTACAACAGAAGTCTGAACAAAAGCGGAAAGGTTACCTACGGCAACACTAACGCGGCTTCCTTCCAGGGCGGCGACTTTGTAGGTATCACAAAGAAAATCGAGGACGGCTACTTCACCGACCTCGGCGTTAACGCTCTTTGGATTTCAGCTCCTTACGAGCAGATTCACGGCTACTGCATCGGCGGTAAGGGTAAATCGGACTCCTTCGCTCACTATTCCTACCACGGCTACTACGCTCTCGATTTCTCCTCGGTTGACCAGAACTTCGGTACTGAGGCTGAGTTCGAGCAAATGGTTGACGCGGCTCACAAAAAGGGTATCAGAATCGTTCTCGATATCGTTATGAACCACGTAGGCTACAACAACTTCGCCGATATGAGCGAGTACGGCTACGGTACATTAAAGAACGGCTGGCAGGATCCCTACTGGAATCATACGATGAACGTAGACAACTACCATACATATATTGACTACTGGACGAACGACTGGACAAAATGGTGGGGTCCCCAGTGGATAAGAGCGGGACTCGGCGGCGGTTATCAGGACGGCGACGGCTCAGAACTTAAGGGCTGTCAGGTATATCTTCCCGATATAAAAACCGAAAACACCGCTCAGGTAGACACACCTCAGGTTCTCCAGACAAAATGGAAAAAGGAAGGCACTCTCTCCAAAAAGCAGGCTGAGCTCAACAAATACTTCTCCTCAGGCAACCAGAAGCGAGTAAGAAACTACGTAGTATACTGGCTCACACAGTGGGTTGAGAAATACGGCGTAGACGGCTTCCGCTGCGATACAGCCAAGCACGTAGAGCTCGACAGCTGGAAGGCTCTCAAGGACCAGGCTGTTAAATCTCTCAAGACATGGAGAGCCAACAACAAAAACAAGCCCGGAGCTGACTGGGACGAGGACTTCTGGATGACAGGCGAGTGCTTCACTCACTTCCTCGATTACGACAGCTACTACACTCAGGGCGGATTCGACTCGATGATCAACTTCGCGTTCTCGAGCGGAAAAGAAAAGGACTTCAGCACTAACGGTCAGGGCGTACCCGCGGCAGGCTCTATCAACGCCACTTACGCCGACTACGCTAACAAGCTCAACAACAACGATAAATTCAACGTTCTTTCTTATATTTCTTCTCACGATACCACACTCTGCCGTCAGGGCGACAAGAACGTATACCAGGGCTCGGCGTTCCAGCTTCTCCCCGGCGCTATCCAGATTTACTACGGCGACGAAACAAGCCGTCCCGCGGCGAACGCTTATCAGGACCATAACCTCAGAAGCTTTATGAACTGGTCTAATTACGACAAGAACGCTCTCGCTCACTGGCAGAAGGTAGGTCAGTTCCGTAACAAGCACGTCTGCGTAGGCGCGGGCGCTCACCAGAACTTAACCGCTTCCTCGGGTACAGCTTTCGCGCGTACATACAACAAGGGCGGAGTAACAGATAAAATCGCAGCTGTAATCGCCGCTAACAAGAGCACCGACGTAACGGTTACTCTCGGCAGCACCTTTGCTGACGGCACGGTAGTAAAGAACTACTACGACGGCAAGACAGCCACTGTATCGGGCGGAAAAGTAACCTTCAACTCAGGCGCTAACGGCACAATCCTTATCGAGAGCGCTTCAGGCGACGAGCCCGCTACTCAGGCTCCCACGACCGCCGCTCCCACAACAAAGCCCCAGGGTCCCACAGACGCTCCGACTCCCACAACCGTTCCCGTTATAACAGGCGGTATTTACGGCGACGTTAACGGCGATAACTCTATCTCCGTAAAGGACGCTACTCTTATCCAGAAGCACATCGCGAAGCTCGAAACTATTCCCGAGGCTCGTCAGGCTTACGCCGACGTAAACGGCGATAACGCGATTTCCGTAAAAGACGCTACAGCGATTCAGAAATATATAGCTAAGCTCGAGCACAACTCAAAGACAGGCACAAACGCTGGAGCATTACAGCCCGCTACTCAAGCTCCCGTTGTAACTCAGGCGGCTAACACAGACGCTCCCACCGAAGCTCCTACGGAAGCCCCCACGGAAGCTCCCACAGAGCCTCCCGTTGAGGACGGTATCAGAGTTTATCTGCAGAACAGCGCTAACTGGGGAAGCCCCTATGTTTACTTCTGGCCCGAAGGCTCCGACGGTCCTAACAAGTGGCCAGGAGTCGCTATGGAGCAGACAGACGACGGCAAATGGACTTATGTAATCCCCGAAGGAATGGACCACTGTATCTTTAACGATAACGGGGGTACTCAGACAGGAAACCTCGACACTCCCTCACAGAGCGGACAGACCTTCGATAACGGCAGCAACAGCTGGCAGTAATTGTTTTCCTTAACACAGGAATTGAATATTAACGTAAAAAGGACTTGCATAAGCAGGTCCTTTTCATCTGTCGCTGTGAGAATACGCCTGATATGTGAATATACCACAAAAAAAACGCCTGTATTTAGTAATCAGTGAGTGTTTTTTAGATTGACAAATACTGTAAAAAGTATATAATAGATGTGTTAAGTATATATGTATTTTTTCAGGTATTAAGGGGGCGATGATAATAGTTTTTTTGAGAGACATTATCAACGAACACAAGGATTTTGGTAAGCAGATTTTCGTACTTGCCAAAACAGAACTGATAAAGACTTACAAGGGCGCGGCGATCGGTCCCTTATGGGCTGTTGTAAAGCCCGCGTTTACGCTTTTCGTTTACTGGTTCGCTTTTACAATCGGTATCAAAAAGCTCGGTCACGTGGATGTTCTTATCCATAACCACACATTGTCGTTCGACAGATTTTTGTTTATGCTCGTAGGCTTTATTCCCTGGTTCTTCATTTCCGAAAGCATAACCAAGGGAGCTAAGGAAATCCGTATAAACAGACAGTACGTAACCAAAATCAATTTCCCCGTTTCCACCATTATGACATTTACGGCGCTCGCGCGTCTGTACGTACATCTGGCGCTTTCGTTTATTATGTATATTATCGTGGCGTTTATGTGGGGCACAAGCTGGTACAACCTGCAATACTTCTTCTATATGCCTCTAATGGTTATGTTCTTTGTTTTCCTGGCGTGGAGTACAGCTCCGATGTGCGCGTTCAGTCCCGACCTTGAAAACGCAATTGTTTCAATTATGTCGGGTATATTCTGGCTGACGGGCGTTATCTACAACTCCTACGACCTTCCCCACCCGCTCGATAAAATTATGCTATTTAACCCGATTAACTTCTTTGTTAACGGCTACAGAAACGCGTTCTTATACAACAGATATTTCTTTGAATTCAAGACGGAGCTCGTGATATTCCTCGTGGAATTTTTCGCGTTGTTCTTCCTCGGTGTTTTCAACTACAACCGCCTCAGAAAGAAAATCCCTGACGTATTATAAGGAGAAAACCAATGAGTGAATTTTTTGAAAATATGAACCGTGTGGAGGTCGACAAGGACTCCAAACCTGTTATTAAATTTGACAACGTATGCAAAACATACACTCTCTACAAAAGCGACCAGGAGCGTTTCAGAGCGCTGTTTATAAAGCCCAAGAACCCTATTCTCCACAGAGCGCTCGACCACGTAAGCTTTGAGGTCCGCAAGGGCGAGTCTGTCGGCATTATGGGCGACAACGGCTGCGGTAAATCCACGCTCTTAAAGACCGTTACGGGCGTTAACTTCCCCGACGAGGGTACAGTAGAGGTTGACGGAATGGTAGCGGCTCTGCTCGAGCTTACGGCGGGCTTCTCTATCGAGATGACAGGCCGTGAGAACATCTACCTCAAGGGTTATATCCTCGGTATGGACGACGAGCAGATTAAGGTTATTGAGGAGCGCGTTATCGACTTCGCGGAGCTCGGAGAGTACATAGACCAGCCCGTAAGAACATACTCCAGCGGTATGAAAATGCGTTTGGGCTTCGCTATCAACGTAAATATCGCTCCCGATATTCTCGTAGTAGACGAGGCGCTCGCTGTCGGCGACGCTGCTTTCAAGGCTAAATGTAAAAACAAAATCAGAGAAATCATAGAAACAGGCGTAACCGTTCTTTTCGTAAGCCATAACGCGGCTCAGGTTGAGGAAATCTGTGAGCGCGCTATCTATATGAAAAAGGGACATATCATTTTTGACGGTCCGACAAAGGAAACTCATCTTGTTTACCTTGTGGACAAGCGTTCCGCTCAGATCGAAAAACGCAGAAAGAAAATCGCCCAGCTTCAGAAGCTAATCGAAACCTCCGACAACGAGGAGGACGTAAAGGCTGCTCAGAATGTGCTTCCCAAGCACCAGAAGCGTCTTGACCAGTTTGAGACAGAGCTCGCGCAGTACAAGCAGGACCTCGAAAATTACCGTAAGGAGCGTTACGGCAACAAAGAGGAAGAAGCTGAAACAGAAGAATAATATTCAGGGCTGGCGCAGAAAATGAGTCAGCCCTTTATGCTTTATTTTAATAATCGGAGTTCAGATATGGAAGATATAAAAACACTGCTGCCTAAAAACTTAGCGGAAGATATAACGCGTATCACAGAAAGCGATATAAACTTCTCGCGTTTTGAAAACAAGACCGTTTTGATAAGCTCCGCGTGCTCTATGCTCGGGTTTTACACCGTATGCGCTTTTCTTATCAGCAACGATTTATACGACACGGGCATTAAGGTCGTCGCCGCGGACAACAGCGACGAGATTTTCTCACGCTACGGCAAGCTGACCCGAAGAAGCGATATTGACTTTCTCGTCACGGAGGATTTCTCTAATATCCACAACACAAAAGCCGACTTTATTATTAATATCGCTCCGCCGAGAACAGAGGCTGAGATTTCAAACCTGATAAGCTACGTTAAGGAAAACAAGCCCTCGGTCGTAATCAACTCCTTTTCCGATATTTACGGCGACGTTTTCAACAGCAGGGATATGATTTTCGAGAGCGATTTCGGTTATCTCGACAGCTTCAAGCCCGAATGCAGAAGCGCTCTGCTCGAGAGAGCCTTTGAGAGCTGCGCGAAGCTTGCTTCAAGGCAGTACGGACTTGATATAAGATTCTCCAGATTGTGCCAGGTTTTCGGCTGTAAGGAATACGGGCTGAACCCGAGCTATATGAAGGTCTTTAAAGACGTTGTTGAAAAAAAGAAAATAGAAATTTTACAATCCGACAGAGAGCTTAAAAGCTACATCTACGTAACCGACGCGGCGGTTGCGCTCATTAAGATTCTGCTCGATGGAAGCGCCTGTGAAGCGTACAATGTTTCCTCGGGCTATGTCGCGAGCAACCACATAATAGCCGAATACTGCGTAAAGCTGTTTCAGGATATCGGTATCGAGATAATCTACACCGAAAAGGAGAAAACTCTCTCCCCTATGGCTTCGACTATCGACGTGCTCGACAACACCAAGCTGAAAGCGCTCGGCTTTAGCTGCGAGACGGATATGCAGACGGGAATTTTAAGAGCTGTCAAGATTATTTACGAGGCAAAGGGGTGAGCGAAATGTTGATGAAGGATATTCTGAACGTGTTTCAGTTCGACTGGGCTATGAGCCCCGCTATGGCTGAACAAAAGCCCGAAAAGCTTAAAAACAAAACCATACTCATTTCAGGACACGAAACCGCTCTGGCTCTCTCTTACACGATTATGTGCCTTAACGATAAGCTGAAGCTGAACGCCAAGGTTCTGCTCTGCTCCGACGAGGACGATTTCGAAAGAAAAATCCACCCAAGCGCGCTCGAAAGAGGCGACCTTGTATACACCGACATAAACTACATTGACGACATAAAGGCAAAAATAGATATCGTAATACACACAGGTCTGTGCGGGGCAAAGGTCGAGAAAAGCTTCGAGACATTCAAAAACGAAACCGCCTCGGCAAAAGCCGTTCTCGACGTCGCTTTGGCTAAAAAGGTAAAGAAGGTGCTTTTGCTTTCCGACAGCCGAGTTTACGGCAAGGGCGAAAACAAATACAGAGCCTTCGCTGAAATGGAAGCGGGCTTCGCTTCAAACGATGATTTCACGGTAAATCTGCTCAGAACGATTGAGAATATGTTTGCCGAAAAAGCCGAAAAGCTCAACACGGCGGTGCTTCGCCCGGGCGTTATCCTCGGCGCGGGAAGCGGGATATATAACGGCTTAGAGGACGTTTTCAAGGCCGTAGCCGAGGGTAAGGAAAAAGCGCTTTACAGCACGGAAAACAAGATTTCGTTCATATATATGACCGACGTTTTCAACTCGCTTTATTATCTGTACAAAAAGGATTTAAAGGGCGTTTACAACGCGCGCGGAGAAAACTCAACCGTTTCAACGGGCACGCTCTGCGCTATGCTTCACGATATTTTCGGTTCTGACGTGAAAATAAAAATGACGGAGCAAGGCGCTTTCGAGGGCAGCGAGCTCAACTGCGGAAAGATAAAATTCGAGGGCTTCTCCCCCTCTATCGACCTGAGCACGGCGCTGGAGCTCAGCGTTATGAGCTATAAAGGCGAGGACGTAAGCGACTTCCGCTTTGCCCACGAGCATATGGGACGGCTTAACGCTATACAGCAGGTGCTTATGGCGTATCTTTTAGAGGTCGATAAAATCTGTAAAAAGCACAATATAACCTGGTATCTCGGAGGAGGAACGCTGCTCGGAGCGGCAAGACACCATGGCTTTATCCCCTGGGACGACGACGTCGATATTATGATGCTCAGGGAGGACTACGACAAATTCCTCGAGGTAGCCCCCGCGGAGCTTCCCGAGGGTATGATACTTCAAGACCCGAAAAAAGACAAAACCTACAATTACGCATACGCTAAGCTGAGGATTACCGACACGATATTCGCTACGGATTTTTCGAAAAACCACAAGGGTATGAACAACGGCTTCGCGTTCGATATATTCTGTCACGACAAAACCGCGAACTCAAAGCTCGGGCAGAAAATCCACAGCAAGCTCACTTTATTCTGGCTTGCGTGCGTGTTCAATAAATGGAACCACCGAAAAGCCGACAACGGCAACAAATTCCAGTCCGTTATAACCGATTTCTGTAAGACGATTTTTCCGCTGAGGTTCTCGACGAGAATGCTGCTGTTTACGCTCGAAATGTTCAAGCACAAAAAGAAAGCCCGCTTCCTCTACGACGGAATGGGCTACAGCGTGCACAAGGGCGGGTTCGACAAGACCTTCCTCGACAATGAAATCCGCCTGGATTTCTGCGGTTACAAAATGCCTGTACCCGAAAAATACAGAGAATATCTGACGAACCACTACGGCGACTATATGGAACTCGCTCCTCTGTCCACCAGAATTATGGGACACGACATAACGCTCAGCGATTTGAATAAATACGCGGGTTTTCAAATTTCTAACAAAGAAATAAGAAACAAAGGCTACTGATAGAAAAAGCTCCGATATTCGGAGCTTTTTTCTGTATTTAACTAAAGCGTTATTGTTCAGCTTCACCGCCGCTCGGGTCTACGTGCACCATACAGTGCTTGACGTCGGGGAATTTTTCCTCGATATCGTCGTGAAGCCTTCGCGCTATGGCGTGGGCGTCGGTCAGGGGCAGGCTTCCGTTCGCCTCGATAACAACGTCTACGTAAACTCTCGAGCCGAACATTCTCGTGTGGAGCAATTTTAACGAGCGAACGCCGTCGGTGTTTTCGATAAGCCTTCTCATTTCAAGCTCTACGGCTTCGTCACAGGACTTATCCACCATTTTGTCGATAGCGTCCTTAAAAATCTCAACAACCGCTTTTATAATAAACAGGCAGATTACAAGACAGGCAACAGGCTCAAGCACGGGGAAGCCCAGCATAGCTCCGCCTATACCTATGAGCGCTCCGACAGATGAAAGCGCGTCGCTTCTGTGGTGCCACGCGTCGGCTTTGAGCGCGTCGGAATTGATTTTCTTCGCGTAATAAACGGTGTAGCGGTACATTAATTCCTTTACGATTATTGAAACCGCGGCGGCAACGAGCGCGAGCGTTTCGGGAATTTTAATCTTCGATACCGAACCCGACAGGAGCGTATTCAGCGCCGCGCGTCCGATTTCGAGCCCCGTAATAAGCAGAATCACAGCCAGCACGATTGAAGCGGCGCACTCCATTCTCTCGTGGCCGTAGGGGTGCTCTTTGTCGGCTTTTTTTGCCGAAAGCCTGAACCCGATTATTACTATAAACGTGCTGAAAACGTCCGAAGCGGAATGAACCGCGTCCGAAATCATAGCGCCCGAATGGGCGAAAACTCCCGCGAAAAGCTTAAATACGGAAAGCAGAAGGTTGACGGCGATACTTAGCTTGGAAACCTTCATAGCTATATCTTTTTTCTCGCTTTGTTTCATAAAAATTTCTCCATTTAAACAAAAAACCGCGGAACAGAATAACGTCCCGCGGAGTGTTCCGCTGCTCAAAATGAGCCCGACATACCTGATGTACGTCTGACCGCGCATAAGACTATATGCGTATCTATTATCATTTTATCACCTTTAAAATGATTTTTCAATACAAAACAAGGCGTATTTTACGTTATCCCGGGTTTGGCGGTTATGATACGTTGATTGTTATTTGTGTGTTTGAACTTTATGTTTTATTATGCCTAAAGGGTAATACTATTCTGAAGATGGTTATGCCATTTATTGCTTTTTTAATTAATACAATTATTTCTTATGGATTTATTAATCTAACAAGTTTTCTATCCGGAATGACCTTCGAAAATATTGTTTTAAAATCAAGCGTTTATAGATATGTTCTCGTTATAGTAGTTAACATTGTGAATTCTGTAGTTTTTTTAATACTTATCAAAATAAAACAGAAAGAGTACAATTTAAAAAATATGTCAAATCTATTTGCTTTTATCGGCATACCGATTTTAGCTATGGCTATCATTTATTTGACAACGTATATTCTGATACTTACAAAGTATCAAACGAACATACTAACTACAAAGCCAACACCCGAAAAGGCGTAGACGTGGAGTATATATCCCAACAGCGAAATCCGCATAAGACAAAAGGTGAGCAGGCACAACAACCTGCTCACCACATACAAACCGGATGAAATTGAATAAAAAATGAGTGTCCATAACATAAATCCGTTATGAACACTCATACTGGTGCGGGCGACAGGACTTGAACCTGCACACCAATGGCACAAGAA
>CADBSD010000018.1 GCA_902797225.1 uncultured Ruminococcus sp.
ACTAGGGCGTATCAGCGATGAACAGTTTCGGATGCTGGCAGCCGATTATACTGACGAGCAGAAAGAGCTTGAATTACAGATTCCGACGCTTCGGAAAGAAATCGAAGCGTTAAAAAGTGAGTGTGTCAACACTCAGAAATTCCTTGACGTCGTCAACAAATACTTATACATCGAGGAGCTTACGCCTTCCGTACTGAGAACTTTTATCAGTAAGATTGTTATTCATGAGCGCGACAAAAAACACAGCAAGACCGCCACGCAGAAAATAGATATATATTTCCGCTACATCGGACAGTTTGCTGTGCCAAACGATTACAATAATACTTATAATGAAGAATATACAACTGAAAATGCAAAACGGACAGCCTGAACTGTCCGTCATACATATGGGCACCGCATTACGCTGAAACATCCTTATGAGTAACAGCGTAAGCGGTGTCCGTATGGACGCCGCTTTTTTGAGCTTTTATCACACCGCTGGGGGAAATTAAATATTGACGTAAAACCTTAAAAGTAATATACTATTATGTGGTATAAAAGATTAATAATTTTAACGGAGGAAAAACAATGCCTTTTATTAATGTAAAAACGTCCGCTAAGCTTAGCGAACAGTTAAAGCTTGAAATAGAAAACCGTCTTACAAACTCGATTTCTCTGCTTCCCGGGAAAACCTCGAACTACTTTATGTGCGCGGTGGAGGATAATCTTAGTATGATGTTCCACGGCGACAAAAGCTCTATGGCTTTTGTGGAGGTTAAAATTTTCGGAAAATCCACCCGAGCGGCTTATACCGACCTCGCCGCCGCGATTTGTGATATTATGGAAGATGTGGCGGGCGTTGCTACCGACTGTTGCTATGTAAAATTCGAGGAAGTCGAAAACTGGGGCTTCAATAAGGGGTTATTCTGATATGAAAAGCTACAGAAAAGAGCTGTGGTTTAATGTGCCGAGGCGCAGACAGATTGTCAGAATCACCGAGGAAGTTCAAAAAGCGATTGACGAAAGCGGAATAAAAGAGGGCTTAGTCCTCGTAAACGCTATGAATATAACCGCGTCGGTATTTATTAACGACGACGAAAGCGGTCTGCACCGCGATTATGAACGCTGGCTCGAGAAGCTTGCTCCCGAAAAACCGTACAGTCAGTACGACCACAACGGCTTTGAGGATAACGCCGACGCGCATTTAAAGCGCACGATTATGGGCAGAGAGGTTGTCTGCGCCATAACCGACGGCAGGCTGGATTTCGGAACGTGGGAGCAGATTTTCTACTACGAGCTTGACGGCAAAAGAGATAAACACGCGCTGATAAAGATTATCGGCGAATAGGGGTAACGCGATATGAATATAGCAGTAATTACAGGCGGATTGAGCACCGAGCGCGACGTTGCGATTTCCTCGGGCACAAAGATAAAAAACGCCTTAAGAGAAAAGGGACATAACGTAGTTTTTATCGACGTATTTATGGGTTACGAAAAGGAATGTAACCCGAAAGAGCTTTTTGAGAGCAACGCCGATTTGGTGAGCTTCGACGGAGTGACGGAGAACGTTCCCGATTTGGAAGCGGTAAAGGCTATGAGAGAGGATAAGAGCGATTGTTTTCTCGGCAAAAACGTCGTTGAAATCTGCCGCTTCGCCGATATTACCTTCTTCGCCTTACACGGCGGCGAGGGAGAGAACGGCAAGCTCCAGGCGGCGTTCGATATTCTCGGCATAAAATATACGGGAGCGGATTATCTTTCCGCGGCGCTCGCTATGGATAAGGGTATTACAAAGGCGCTTTTCGACAAGCATAAGGTATTAAACCCGAAGGGCGAGATTTTTAAAGCCGACGAGGACATTTACAGTTGGGATATTTTCCCCTGCGTTATAAAGCCGTGCTCGGGCGGCAGCAGCGTCGGTATCGCGAGAGCGGACAACCGCGAGCAATTCAAGGCCGCTGTCGAGGACGCGTTCAGATACGAGGACGAAATCGTAATTGAGCAGTTTGTGACGGGACGCGAGTTTTCCGTCGGCATACTCGGCGACAAGGTTCTTCCGCCTATTGAGATTATACCCACGACAGGCTTTTATGACTACAAGGCAAAATATCAGGCGGGGCTTACGATAGAGGAGTGTCCCGCGAAAATCACCGAGAGCGAGGACGAAACGCTTCGCAAATGCGCTATGGACGCCTACAGAGCGCTCTGTCTTGAGTCTTACGCGAGAATGGACTTTATTCTCGACGATAAGGGCGACGCTTACTGCCTTGAGGCCAATACTCTCCCGGGTATGACGCCCACAAGCCTGCTTCCGCAGGAGGCGGCCGCGGTCGGTATAGATTACGCGACCTTGTGTGAGAAAATCGTTGAACTTTCTTTGGAAAAATACAGGTGAATATGAAACATTTTACTCTTGAACAAATCGCCGACGCCTGCGGCGGAAAATACACAGGCGACGAAAGCTTAAAGAAAACCGCTGTCTCCTCAATCGAGCGCGACAGCAGAAATATAAAGGAAAACTCTCTGTTCTTAGCGATTAAGGGCGCGAGAGTTGACGGCCACGATTTTATTGAAAAATGCTACGAAAGCGGCGCTGTATGCGCTTTATGCGAGAAAGCTCCCGAAAACGCCTCGAAGCCCTACATACTCGTGGACGACACGCTCAAGGCGGTTAAAAAAATCGCCAAGGCCTATCGCGAGCTTTTTGATATTCCGATTGTCGGAATAAGCGGAAGCGTCGGCAAAACCTCCACCAAAGAGATGATTGCCTCGGTGCTCTCCCAAAAATATAAGGTGCACAAAACTCAGGGAAACCTCAACAACGAACTCGGCGTACCGCTTACGCTTTTCGGTATGGGCGACGAAACCGAGGCGGCTGTGGTGGAAATGGGTATTTCGGGCTTCGGTGAAATGAGCCGTATCTCCGAAATGGTTCAGCCGACCGTTGAGGTTATCACGATTATCGGCGAGTGCCACCTCGAAAACTTAGACGACCGTGACGGCGTTTTCAAGGCTAAAACCGAGATGTTCGAGAACCTGCGCGACGGAGGACTTGTAGTACTCAACGGCGAGGATGACAAGCTCAACAAGGTAAAAGAGGTAAAGGGCAGAGCTCCCGTGTTCTATGGAATCAACTCGGGCGAATACAGAGCCGAGAATATTAAGAACAACGGCGTTTTGGGCGTTGACGCTGAGCTTGTTTTCGGCGAAAACAGAATAAAGGTGAATATCCCCGCTATCGGAACTTATATGGTTGCTAACGCTCTGGCGGCGGCCGCGGTCGGGGTTGAGCTCGGACTTTCTGCCGAGGAAATCAAAGCGGGCGTAGAATCGTATAAAACCGTTGGCAGCCGCGCTAACCTCGTTGATACGGGCAGGATTAAGATTATTGACGACTGCTACAACGCCAACCCTACTTCCGTTAAGGCTTCTATAGACACGCTTATGAATTTTGACGGACGTAAGGTAGCCGTGCTCGGCGATATGAAGGAGCTCGGCGAAAACGAGCTCGCTCTCCACTTCTCGGTAGGCGAGTACGCGAAAAAATGCGATAAGGTCATAGCCGCGGGGCCTCTCGCTAAGGAAATAGCCGCGGGCTCTGGCGGAGAATACTTCGAAACCAAAGAAGAAGTGATAGAGAAGCTTCCAAAGCTTATAGAGGAAGGCGACGTTGTGCTGGTAAAAGCCAGCCACAGTATGGCTTTCGAGAAAATTGTCGAGGAGCTTAAAAAGCTATGAAAATAAAAGGCGCGGTTTTCGATATGGACGGCTTGATGTTCGACACCGAAAACCTTACCTATAAACTGCAGCGTGAAATACTCGAAAAAGACGGTCTGAGCTTTTCGCTCGAAAACTACAAGAACACCGTAGGAAAGCGTACGGCGGACTTGCCCGAATATTTCGAAAAGCTGTTCGGAAAAGAGTTCAGCTACGAGGATTTCCACGGGAAATGCCGCGAGGAATACAGGAAATATACCGAAAAAAACGGCGTGCCGATAAAAGAGGGGCTTTTTGAGCTTTTAAACCGGCTGAAAGCGGAAAATATTAAAATAGCTCTGTGCACTTCGACAACGAGAAAAAGCGCCGAGAGAACGCTTAGAATCGCGGAGGTTCTTTCGTACTTCGACGCGCTGGTTTGCGCCGAGGATGTAAAAAACGGCAAGCCTAATCCCGAGCCGTTTTTGACGGCGGCTGAAAAACTCGGGCTTGAGCCCTCAGGCTGTATGGCGCTAGAGGACAGTTTAAACGGTATAAAGTCCGCGAAGCGCGCGGGAATGATTACCGTTATGGTGCCCGATTTAATAGAGCCGACGGACGAAATAAAGGCGATGTGCGATTATATTTTTCCCTCGCTTTTGAATGTAATGGAATAATTAATTCGCTTTTGCCGCAAAAAAGATTTGTACTGTCCGCTCAGCTGCGCGCTGCGCGCGCACGAGCGATGACAAAGTGAAAGGCGGACGCGCTGATCGCGCGTTTTCTTGAGGATAATTAAATCGGTTGAAAAACAGTTTGGATTTTCCCGCTGTTTTTCAACCGATTTTTAGTTTTAGGGGAAAAAGTATAAAAATAAACAACTAAATTAAGCCATTTTATCTATAGAATGTGCAAATTTCACAAGAAAATTGAAAATAAGTATTGATTAAATTAAACACTTATGATAAAATAAGACTAATAATGCGGGGTAGAGTCCTATTCCGCAAAAACGAAAAGCTTTTATAAATGAAGGGAGTTGAATTTATGGCAAGAGTGGCAGGAATTTTGATGCCGATTACATCGCTTCCCAGCCCTTACGGTATCGGAACTATCGGTAAAGAGGCGAGAGAGTTCGCGGACTTTTTAGCTAAGGCGGGACAGAGTATCTGGCAGATTTTACCCGCAGGTCCCACAAGCTACGGTGACTCGCCGTACCAGTCGTTCTCGACTTACGCTGGAAACCCGTATATGATTGACCTCGATACTCTGGTTGAGGAAGAATTGATATCAAAAGAACAGCTCGACGCGATTGACTGGGGCGAAAGCTCAAACGAAGTTGATTACGAAAAAATCTATAACAATCGTTTCATGGTTTTGAGAAAAGCCTATGGAACATATATCGAGGATTACGAGCTCGATGTGTTTGAGGAGTTTAAAAAAGACAACAA
>CADBSD010000019.1 GCA_902797225.1 uncultured Ruminococcus sp.
CCGCTAATATATATGTAAAAGGGTGAAAGATAATGAGAAAAAAACGAAATAAAATTACAAACAAGCTCCCGACGGAATTTAGAAGCGACCTGCCCGTTATTGAGTTTACGGGCAACAGAAAGGTTGTTGTAGAGGGCTCTACGGGAGTGCTTCATTACTGCGACAAGGCGGTCAGAATAAACACGCGTATGGCTGTGCTCGCGTTTGAGGGCAGAGGACTGAGTATAAAATGTATTTCCCCGACTTGTGTAATTATTGAGGGATTTATAATTAATTTAGAGTTTATAAACTAGGTGATTAAATGCTGTTAAGACTTATCCGCTGGTTCAGGGGATATATAATATTTACGCTCAGCGGACGCTATCCCGAGCGATTTATTAATATTCTCAACAAGAGCGGAACGATATACTGGGACTTGCTTTCAAGCGGAAATAACTATCGCGGTAAAATGATATTATTCGATTATAGAAATATACGTTCAAAGGCAGGAAAAGCCGAGGTCAGGTTAAAAATTGAAAAAAGAGTAGGCTTTCCGTTTTATTTGAAAAAATACAGCGCCCGAAAAGGTGTATTTTTCGGTTTTGTTATCGCTGTTATAATAATGTTTGTACTGAGCGGGTTTGTATGGGATATAAAGCTTAACGGGGCTGAAATAATTAACTCCTCAAGACTTATGAGCGCGCTTGACGAGTGCGGGCTTAAGGCGGGCGCTTCAAAAGCTTCTCTTGATTTTGAGAAGATAGAAAGAAAGCTAATTTACAAAGTACCCGAAATACGCTGGATTTCAATAAACGCGCTTAATTGTATCGCGAAAGTTGAAATAAAAGAGGAATACAAAAAGCCTAAATCGAAAGCGAACAAAAAATATCCATGTAATCTTGTCGCCGACTGCGACGGAATCATTACCAATCCGATTGTAACAAGCGGAACCTGCGAGGTAAAAAAGGGGAGCGCGGTAATGGAAAATCAGCTTCTTGTCAGTTGTGTGGTAGCGGGTACTAACGAGGCGGAAAACAAGCTCAGTTATGTTCACGCCGACGGAAAGATTTTCGCTGATGTACAGGTGGAAAAAGAATATATAATTCCAAAAACGAATAATAATATAATTCTAAATTCGAGTTATGTAGAAAAATCAAACCTTTCATTTCTCTGGTTAACTTTGCCCTTTAATTTAGCTTCAACGCCTTGCGATTTAAAATCGGAAGTATTTTCGGAAAACAGGCTTTTTATTAATGATGTTACTCTCCCTGTAGGGTTTGACAGTTCGAGGATATACAGTTTTATCTCTGAAACCGTAAAATATAATTCCGACATTGCTAAAATTCTCTTGGAGAAAAATGCCGCGTTGTTTGAAAGGTTTAATTACGGAGAGTACAGAATAAAAAGCAAAAATTATTCTTTTAAAGAACTAAACAATTGTTATAAGCTTAAAGCGGTTTATACAATAAATAGGGATATAGCTAAAAAACGGCGTGTAAAAGTTTTGAAAAAGGTTGAGAACAGCCGATAATTATGCTACAATAAAGCTATTAAAAAATAGAAAGCTGATGTTATGAAAGTTTTATGTATAGGCGATGTTGTGGGGAAGGTCGGCTGTGAGTTTTTACGTTCAAAGCTACCCGCGCTGAAAAAAGTAAAGGGGATAGACGTTGTTATATGTAACGGCGAGAATTCCTCCGACGGAAACGGGATTACTCCCGCTTCAGCCGATTATATTTTCCAAAGCGGCGCGGACGTTATTACACTCGGAAACCACTCGTTCAGGCGCAAAGAGGTATACAGCTACCTTGACGATACTCCTTATATTATCCGTCCCGCGAATTTCCCCGAAGCCACTACCCCCGGGGTAGGCTTTTGCACGCTCGATTTGGGACGCGTCCAGCTTACGGTAATTAATCTTATAGGTACTATGTTTATGGAAGCGGGACTGGAAAGCCCGTTTGATAAAATTGATAAGCTTTTAAAAAACATAGACAGCCGTATAATAATAGTTGATTTCCACGCTGAAACGACTTCTGAAAAGCTTGCTATGGGTTATTATCTTGACGGCAGGGTTTCCGTGGTGTTTGGTACGCATACCCATGTTCAGACCTCCGACGAGCATATTCTGAAAAACGGAACGGGTTATATAACCGACCTCGGAATGACAGGCCCTTTAAACTCCGTGCTCGGCGTAAAAAAGGAAATATCGATTGAAAAGTTTAAAACAAGAATGCCCGTCCGTTTTGAGCTTGAAAAAGGCGATTGTAAAATGGAATGCGTTATTTTTGATATCGACGAAAAGAGCGGAAAAACAACTTTCGCGGAGCGTCTGAGAATTATTTAAAATAACTATTGCAAAAAATCTATTTTAATAGTATAATAACTGCGTATGATTATATCCTAAAAAGGATGAGGAAGTGTTTTTATGAACGGAATTGATTTAAAGCAGGCGGTTTTATCCGGCTCAAACAACATTTGTACTAAGAAGTCATATATCAACGACTTGAATATTTTCCCTGTACCCGACGGAGATACGGGAACAAATATGTCTATGACCACCACGGCGGCGGTTAAAGCTTTATCCAATACCTTCTCAGACGAGGCGGGCGTTGTAGCTAAAACAATCGCTTCCGCTATGCTCAGAGGCGCCAGAGGAAACTCGGGCGTAATCTTATCTCTTTTGTTCAGAGGTTTTTCCGACGGCTTGAAGGGTAAGGTTGAGGCTAACGGAAAGGAGCTTGTCGACGCTTTAGGTCTTGGCGTAGACGCGGCTTATAAGGCGGTTATGAAGCCCACGGAGGGTACGATTCTTACAGTAGCCCGAGTAGGTTACGAGGGCGGCTTAGAGGCTTGCAAAAAGTCCACCGACGTTGCCGAGGTATGGGAGGCTGTTTGCGTAAGCGCTGAGGAAGCGTTAAGAAAAACTCCCGAATATCTCCCTGTTTTAAAGAAAGCGGGCGTTGTAGACGCGGGCGGAATGGGCTTGTACTCAATCTTTGAGGGTATGCTCAAATACTTCAAGGACGGCGAGATCGTAGAGTACGAGAGCGCTAACGTTCAGGAGGAGCTCGAGAACTTCACAAGCACCGTAGCCGAGTTTGACGAGGTTATTAATTTCACATATTGTACAGAGTTTATCGTCGGCCGCGACGAGAGCATTACCACAGATCCCAACGAGCTGAGAATGTTCCTCGAAACAATCGGCGACTGCGTAGTTGTTGTAAGCGACGACGAGATTATTAAGGTTCACGTTCATACAGACAACCCCGGTAACGCGCTTCAGAGAGGTCTTACCTACGGCGAGCTCATTACCGTTAAAGTAGAGAATATGAAAGAACAGCACCGTCAGCGTGTTGAGGACAACGAGGCTAATAAAGAGAACAAGAAGCTCGAGCCTGTTGAGCCTACAGAGGAAATCGGATTTGTCGCTGTTGCCGCGGGCGAGGGTATCACTAATCTCTTTAAGGATTTAGGCTGCGCTCAGGTTGTATCGGGCGGCCAGTCAATGAACCCCAGCACGGACGATATCTACGAGGCTGTTATGGCTACTCCCGCGAAAACCGTTATTGTTCTGCCCAACAACAAAAACATTATTATGGCTGCCGAGCAGACTGTTCCCATGGTTGAGGACAGAAAGGTAATAATCGTTCCCACACGTACGATTCCTCAGGGAATGACAGCTATCTTAAGCTACGATCCCGAGCTTGCTCCCGAAAGCAATAAGGATATGATGATGGACGCGGCTAAGAATGTCGCCACAGGTCAGGTTACTTTCGCGGCTCGTAACAGCGAATTCGGACATCATAAGATTAAAGAGGGCGAGATTATCGCGCTCGAGAACGGCAAGCTTACAATCACCGAGAAAACTCCCGCGAGAGCGGCGGTTAAGCTGGCTAAGAATATGATAAAACACGATACTTCTTTTGTAACTCTTATCTACGGTAAGGATATTTCCGAGAAAGAGGCTCAGGAAGCTTACGAAGCAATTAACGATAAGTACGGTAATAAAGTTGATGTGTCGCTCGTAAACGGCGGACAGCCTGTTTATTACTTCGTAATGAGTGTAGAATAATCAAAGGGGTTGCTTCGGCAGCCCCTTTAATAGATTTTAGGTAAAGGTAATAGAAAAATGTCGCTTTATAATATGAAAATTGAGGAGCTTTCGGGTATCGGAAAAAAGCGTGCTGAGCAGTTTAATAAGCTCGGCGTATTTTCCGTCGGAGAGCTTTTGACATTTTATCCCAGAACATATGAGGACTGGTCTGAAATAACCGATATCGCCGACGTTGAGGACGGCGCGACGGTTTGTATCAGAGCCTCTGTCCACAGCGCCTTTCAATCAGGCTTTACCCAAAATGGAAAATATATCGCCAAAACCTATGTAGCGGACGATACGGGGCTTTGTGAGCTGATTTACTTTAACAATAAATATATAGACAGAATGCTCGTCTACGGTCAGACATACAGGTTTTTCGGAAAAGCTTCCAACAAATTCGGAAACATCAGTATGATTGCGCCTACGTTTTCTCCCGACGAGAGCTCAAGTGAAATAAGACCGATTTACAATCTGACAGCGGGGCTTAACAACAATACCGTAGTAAACGCCGTTAAACAGGCTGTAAAGCTTTTGCCCGAGGTTGTAAACGATCCGCTTCCCGATAGCCTAAGAGAAAAATACGACCTCTGTGATTTAAAGTACGCTATTAATAATATACATTTTCCGAGCGACGGCGAAGCCTTGAAAAAAGCGAGAAAAAGACTTATTATCGAGGAGCTATTAGTGCTTAACCTCGGTCTGAGAAGCCTGAAATCTCACAAACGCGCGGCTAATATGAACATAATTTGCAAGGATTATTCCGACGAGTTTGAAAAATTATTAAGCTTTGATTTTACTAACGCTCAGAAAAACGCGATAAAGGATTGTATCGACGATATCAAGAATCCCGAAGTTACTCTGAACAGGCTTGTTCAGGGCGACGTGGGCTCCGGTAAAACAGTTGTTGCGGGCTCTGTGTGTTATTCCATAATAAAAAACGGTATGCAGGCGGCGATTATGGCGCCGACGGAAATACTGGCGGAACAGCACTATAATTCGTTTAAAGAAATATTTAAAAACCTTGACGTTAATATTGCACTGCTGACAGGTTCGCTGAAACAGTCGGAGAAAAACGATGTGCGTGAACGGCTGAAAAACGGCGAAATTGATCTTGTAATCGGCACTCACGCTTTGATTACCGATAATACGGAGTTTAAGAATCTCGGAATTGTAGTTACCGACGAACAGCACCGTTTCGGCGTAGCTCAAAGAGCTAAGCTTCTCTCAAAGGGCAACAGCCCGCACCTTCTCGTTATGAGCGCGACACCGATACCCAGAACTCTCGGGCTTATTATTTTCGGAGATTTGGATATATCTATAATCGACGAATTGCCTCCGGGACGACAGGAGATAGACACGCTTTTAATCGGCTCGGATAAACGAGTCAGGGCGTTAGGTTTTATAAAAAAAGAAATTGCCCGCGGTCGTCAGGCTTATATCGTTTGTCCTCTTGTTGAGGAGGGGGAGAGCGATCTCGCCTCAGCCGAGGAATACGCCGCTGAGCTTATGCTCAATTATTTCAGAGATATCCCTGTCGGTATACTCCACGGAAAAATGAAATCCGCGGAAAAAGAACAGGTAATGCGTAAGTTTTCCGAAAACAAAATAAAGCTTCTTGTAGCGACTACCGTTATAGAGGTCGGAATAGACGTTCCGAACGCAACTATAATGATGATAGAAAACGCGGAGCGTTTCGGACTTTCCCAGCTTCATCAGCTTCGCGGCAGAGTAGGCAGAGGCAGCGAAAAAAGCTGGTGTATCCTTGTTTCCGACAGTACGACCGAAAACTCGACTGAGCGGCTTAAAACTATGTGTACAACACGCGACGGATTTAAGATAGCGGACGCTGACTTAAAGCTCAGAGGTCCCGGCGACTTTTTCGGGTCACGCCAGCACGGTCTGCCCGAGCTTTCTATCAGCAGTTTAGCCGATACAAAGAATCTCGCTCTTTCTCAGGGAATAGCTGATTTTGTTATAAAAGATTCACAAAATCTGCTGGACGACCGCTACAGAGCGCTGAAAGCTGAAATAACGCGTTTGTTCAGTTCTACCGGAGATTCGACGCTGAACTGAAAAGTATTGAAAAATTTGGAAACTTATAGTATAATTACTTAGTAATAATTATGGGAGGTATTCCTATGAGGAAAAAATTATCCGCAGTACTATCCGCTTTGATTGTAATTTGCACAGTTTTTTCCGCGACATTTATTCCCGCGGACGCCGCTAATTACAAAAACAAAGTTAAGGTCGCTTCAAAATCCGCTCTGCTTATCAATCTTGATACGGGACAGACGGTTTACGAGAAAGCCGCTGATAAAAAGCGTTATCCCGCTTCAACTACAAAGATTATGACCTATATAATCGTAGCCGAGCACGTAAACAACTTTAAGAGGACCGAGGTGCTTATTAAGCAGTCGGTGCTCGATAAGCTTAACGGTACGGGAAGCTCTCTCGCTAATGTCGGAGCTCACGTGGGAAAGAAAATGAGCGTGCTTGATCTGCTCTATTCCATGATGGTTCCCTCTGGTAACGACGCGGCTATGGTTCTCGCTGATTTTGTAGGCGGCGGAAGCATCGATAAATTCGTTTCTATGATGAACAAAAAAGCGAAACAGCTTGGATGTAAGAATACTCATTTCGCGAATCCCGACGGTCTGCACGATCCTCAGCACTACACAACGGCTTATGATTTGGCGAAAATGACTCAGTACGCGCTTACCTTGCCTGAGTTTTCAAAAATCACAAATACAACTACCTATTCAATAGACGGTGACTCTTATCCGCTCGTAACTACAAACTATCTTATCGACGCTAACAGAGGCGGAAACTATTATTATCAGTACGCCAAGGGTATTAAGACGGGTACGACCGACGAGGCTGGACACTGTCTTGTTACTATCGGAAGCGCGGACGGATATTCCTATCTCGGCGTTTTCCTGAAATCTCCATATAATTCAGACCCGACAAAAGATGTTTACGGAACAATGATTGACGCCAAGGAGCTTTTCCGCTGGTCTTTAACTCAGCTCGAGTTGAAGCAGGTAGCGTCCTCCGAAACACCTATGCGTGAGGAAAAGCTTAATCTCGCGTGGGGCAAAAACAGCGTTCAGCTCGTTCCCGAGAAGAACATCAACGCTATTGTGCCTAAAACCTTTAAGGAATCGGATATTTCTGTAGAAACAAACGTGCCCGAGAGTATAGACGCTCCCGTTAAAAAGGGAGATATAGTCGGAAAAGCGATCGTTTATTACAAGGGCTCTGAGGTCAAGTCGAAAACCAAGCTCGCTGAGGTGAACCTCGTTTCAAGCGAGACGGTTGAGAGGAGCGGTATTCTCTATATTATTTCGGTAATACAGAATGTCGTTACCTCCCGTTGGTTTCTCGCGGTCGTAGCGATTATCGTAGTTCTGCTTATCGCTTATATTATCATAAGCTCGATTCTTAAACGCAGAAACAGAAAGAGAAGAAGAACGATTCGTCGTTATCGAAACTTTTAAAGCAAATAATTAAGGCGTTCTCATTCGGGAACGCCTTTTTTAATCAGATTTCAGAAATCTTTTTACCGCGTTTTTGTAATTCGCCCCGAGAGAGCATATCTTATCGAGGCTGTTTACGCTGATTCCGACCTTGCTTTTGGATTGTTTATAATCTTTTTTGATTATATCCCACGGACAGGCTGTCGCCTTTAAATACGGATATTTTTTGCTTTCGCTTGTATATCCTTTGGAAACCTTAAAATAGGGGATATATACGGCTTTATTTCGGTATGTAATATATTCGTCTTTCATATTTTTGACGGTATTTTCTATATTGGAATAATAATCTTTTCCGTTTTTATATTTTTTTAAAAACTCACTTTTACTTATTATTTCATTTTTATTGATTTTTCCCGCTTTATAGTTGGTGTTCAGAATAAGCACCAGCGCTTTCAGCGTTTCTTTATTGTAATGCTTTCTGAAGTTACTTGCCGCTATTGAGGTGATAATCTCATTTTTCGTCATTTTTCCTTCGTTTTTTATTAAATTCGGGCTAATTACTATATTACGGTTGTTCAGAACAAGAGGTATAGCCGCCATTGTAGCCAGTATTAACAAAAGTCCCGCTATTTTTTTCTTCATATTCTCACTCACATCTTTATGTTTTTTATTATTATTTCTTGACATAAACCTCGGTTTGTCTTAAAATATAATATGTTCGTTTAATTAGATTTATTCTAAATAACTAACCCTTACGGGTGGAAAGGTTATGAAATAATGAAATCAAAATTATGTTGGATACCTTTTATTCCGCTGACTTTGGCGGCGGTATTGGTAAAAGTGCTGCAAATGTTTTCTATAGGCTTTGCGCCTGACGACGCGGCGGCTTCCTATGTTTCTGTCGGCGCGGTTTTATTGATGTTTGTGATTAATATTATTTTTACCGCTTTAGATAAGAAAACTTCTCCTGTTTATATTCTTAATAAGAATATTCCCGCCGCGGTGTTCGCTGTGCTCGCCGCCGCTATGATTACTTCTAAGTCAGCTCTTACCTTAATTCTGGCGCTCCAGAATAAAGATTGTACGATGTTTACCGTATTTTTAACTGTGTTCGGTATGTTGACGGCGATTTGTTTAATCATAATCGGTCTGGCTCATCTGCAGGGAAAGAATTTCCTTCCGAGAATGGGAATCCTTTTCTTATCAATGCCTATTTGGGGCGGACTTGTACTTATCAGCGAGTTTTTAAGCAACAGAATATTATCTATATATTATGTAAACCCGGTAAAGCTTTTCTGCTTTGCGTTTACTATGATATTCCTGTTTAAGCTCGGTATGTTAATCTCTACTGTCAACGGAAAGAATCCCGTAAAGGCTATGTTCTTGTACGGCTTACCGCTTGCGGCTTTAGGTATTACAATCGGCGTGTGCAGTATTGTTTCGATTATTCAAAGCGGTCTTGATTATTCTGAGAATGTTTCCGCTTTCGCGTTCTTATCCTTAGCTTTATACATTATTTCTGTTAACGCGGAAATTACTAAAAAGTGTTATACAAAGGACGAACAACTTCTGAAATATGACCTCGATGATTTCGACGAGGAACAGCGTGTGTACGGAGCGTATCAGGATAATACGGTTTATACTCCCGACGAGCAGACAGGCGATTATGATTATGACTATTCAAGCGCTTCGGGCGAGGCTGAAAGCTATGTAACCGCTTCCGATGATAATTATACAGAGGATTACGATTACGACTACGGCAACAGCAAGGAAACCGAGGATTTGGTTGTAGCTCCCGATGTTGAGGTTGAGGACGACGCCATATATGTTGAAAAGGATAAGGTGGAAACCTTTGAGGAACAGGTAGTAGAGTCCAACAAAGAGGTGTCTAATCCCCAAAAAGAGGTTGAGCAATCCGATGAGGATAAACAAAAAATCGATAAAATGATAGAGGATATCAACAGCTGATACTAATAAATATAATTGGCCTTATGTATTTTACATAAGGTCGTTTTTTTAAATTAATTTGTATTCTTTAGATAAACTTTAGATAAGCGTTTTATAATAAAGCCGTAAATTAAAAATGTCCGTAATAAAACGGAGAAAGGTTATGGTGATTATTATGATTAAAAAGCTTATCGCTATCGCGGTATCGTTGATTACAGTATTGTCTATGTCGGCAGTTATGGCTTTCGCAGCGGAGGTCGACGACGTTAATGTGGGCGCGGACAGCAACAGCGCCGCCGGCGCCGACACATCCAGCTCAACGACCGGAGCGGGAAACGTATTAAATTTCGACGCGGGTACATGGAAAAATTTCTCAGAGGTTTACTGTCATATCTGGAAAAGAGGCGGCGATCCGTTCTATCCCTGGCAGACTAAAAAAGAGAAATGCAAGGGCTCGGGTAAAAACTGGTCTTACGATATTTCGGCTTTAGATATTAAGCCCGAGGAAGATTACTGCGTTATCTTTTCAACAAATATCGGTCAGCAGACATACGACGCCACTTTCTCAAAATCCTGCGTGGGCGACACTTTAAAGCTTACGGGTAAAAAAATAGAGAATCCCAAGGATTCTGAGAAAACCGCGGACGAGGCTGTATGGACAAAAAACAGCTCCTCATACGGTCCTCACCTCGCTTTTACCTCAATCGGTAATATCGTAGGCTCGAAGCTTTGTCCTCACGAAAAAGGCGTTGAGGTTATCGGCGACTGGCTTCCCACTTACTATAAGAGCAATTATATCAAGGATAAGGTTGCCGCTTTGGTTAAGGCTTATAAGAAATTCTCGATTACCTCCGCTAATCAGATTCAGGATATCTACGCTTACATTCTCAACAAAAAGACAGGCGAGGATGAAGCTACAATGAAGAAGATGCTCGAGGACGCTTTCGCTAAAGCGTATCCCGCTAAAAAGAACGAGGCTAAAATCGATACCAAAAAAGCAAAGCAGGAAGCTCAGCAGATTTCCTCTAACGGCGGACACGTTTCCTCAGGCTCAAGTTCGGCGAGCGCTTCCTCAGGCTCAAGCTCTTATTCGGGCGGCTCAACTTCAACAAACAGCTCGGGCTCAGGTCCTGACGGCGAGGAGGACACAATCCTCTTTATCCTCGCGGGTATTATTATTCTCGCGGGAGGAGTAATGTTTACTACACGCAGACGCGTAAAAGAATAAAATAAAAATCATTGTTAAAATCTCACGCTAAAGGCTTACACGAAAAAGTGTAAGCCTTTAGCAATTTTACGAAAAAATTTAAATATGATATTGATTAGATAAAAAAATATTATATAATAAATATAGATAAACTTCAGATTAATACTATAAACTTAAGGGGTGTTAAGATGTATCGCGTTTTGCTTGTGGAGGACGACAGAAACATTCAGGAATTAATTGAAAATTATTTTACCAAAAAAGAAAAGGACGTCTTTATAATTGATATAGCGGATAACGGTCAGATTGGTCTTGAAATGGCATACGAAAATACATACGACCTGATTCTTCTTGACGTAATGCTTCCCGAGGTGGACGGCTTTGAGGTTTGCCGCGAGGTTCGCAGGGACAGCGACGTTCCGATTATGTTCATAACCGCGCGCGTTAACGAAAGCGATATTCTTAACGGCTACGCCTTAGGCTGTGACGATTATGTCGTAAAGCCATTTCCGCTTCCTGTGCTTTACGAAAAGGCTAACGCTCTTATAAAACGCTCAAAAGGCTTAGTCCGATCAAAGATTCTTACTGTCGGAAATCTTTCCTTAAACCCAAATAACGGTATTGTTATGTGCTCGGGGGAGGAGATAAAGCTTACCGCCCGAGAGTACGGTATTTTAAAGGTGCTTATGGAGAATAAGGGAAGAATAATAAGCCGCGAAAAGCTCGTGGATATCGTATGGGGCTACAACAGCGGAACCGACGAGCGAGTTTTAGATACCCATATAAGAAATCTCCGCAAAGCGCTAGGAAACGAGCGTAAGCTGATAAAAACCGCTATAAGACGCGGATATAAGATTGAGGAGTAATAATGGAAAAACGCCTTAAAAAAGAACGTAACAAGCTGTTTTTGCGCGTTATATTAATAATTCTGGCGGTATGGCTTACCGTTTCTACCGTGTTCTTCTTTGTTCGTCTTAATATCGAGAAGATAAACACGCAAAACAGAGAAATCGAAAACTTATCTTATAAAATTTATGTCCTATCACGTTCAAGCAGCGATTATGACATTTTATCTCTGGCGATGAATCAGAATAACGATTTTCTGAATAATGACGGTACGAATAATTATAATACCCATATGATTGTGATCGATACTAGATTGAACTCTTTAGTTGCCGATACGGCTAAATCTATAATGGTGAATTTTGGTGTTAAAGGTGAGGATTATTCGCCCGAGTTTATGGGCTTGATAGGTTACGATTCTTTCAGAAAATCGCTTTCCGATACACAGTATAAAAGAATAAAAAAGCTTTTTTCAAAAAAGCGTAAGGACGGTAACTATTACGAGCTTGTTTGTACAAAATTTCATTTCAGCGAAGCGGATATTTACCCTTTGGAGCTTAAGGTCGTATTAGTTGACTCAAAGGATAAGCGTTTCCTTATAAACGATAATGTTGAAACCTTTAAGCTTAAGGACAATTTTACCAAGGACGACGAGGTTTATAAATGCAACGAGGTAAGACGTAATCGGATTCCCGAAAGCTTCTTTCTGAAAAAGGAGTATAATAAAGATTTAATTAGCTCGTTTTCCCGAAAACAGCAAAAAGAACTGGTTTGTATAAAGAATAAAAATCTTTTTGAATGTGTTGCTTACGCTAACGATTATGTGAGCTACAACGCGTACAAATATGATTACCAAGCCGACCCGAGGAACGAATCGTGGTATATTCAATACGCTAAAGAGGTTAATCTTTTGGATTACTGTAAATCCGATTTGGTTTTAGGGTTAATCATTATATTTGTTTTGTTTTTAATAATCTCCTTCCTTTTGTGCCTGATGATCTGGAGAACGATAAAAATGCAGATTATACAGGAACAAAAGCGAACAGAGCTTACAAACGCTCTCGCTCACGATATAAAAACGCCGTTATTCGTAATCAGCGGCTACGCGTACAGCTTAAAGGAAAATATCGACGATAACGAGCGTGACAGTTATATCGGAAAGATTCTCGAACAGACCGAGGATATTAACGGTATGGTTCACAAAATGCTTGATTTGAGCAAGCTTGATTCCTACAGCGTAAAGCTGAACAGAGTTGAGTTTGATTTATATGAATTGGTAAAATCAGTCGTCGATAAATATGTTATGCTCCCCGACGGCAAAAGCTTCAGTATTACAAGAAACGGTAAGAATAATGTTTTCGCCGACAAAGAGCTGATTAAAACGGCGGTTGAAAATTTAGTTGATAACGCATTAAAGTATTCTCCGAAAAACAGCGTTATAGAAATAACGGTTAACAATGATAGTTTTATGATTAAAAACCCCTGCGAGAATCTAACGAAATCCGATTTAAAGGATATCTCAAAGGCTTATGTAAGAAAAGACAAGAGCCGCCACCAAAAGGGCAACGGTCTGGGACTCTCGATTGTAGAATCTATACTTAACCTCCATAACGCGAAATACAGCATAAAACTCGAAAATGATAATTATGTGTTTAGTGTAAGTTTATAACAGGTGAATTATGAAAAGAATTAAAAGAATTATTTGTTTTGTTTTAACTGCGGTTTTAGTAACGAGTATTATTTTTTCGGCGTATACTGAAGTTTACGCAAAGTATAACAGCTCAATAATCTTTGACGTAAACGAGGATAAGGTTTCTGATGAAAAAGATATCCAATTCTGTACTGACCTTGTGAGTAATTCAGGATTTTTCCCTGTACAGTCTGTTATATACGGAGGTTTATCATCGACGGATTACGATACCGCTCAGGCTGATTCCATTCCCAGGTATTTTTTAACAAATGTTAATCTCACAACAACTCCTAAATACCAGAAGCCGCTAGGGGATTGCTGGGCTTTTTCCGCTGTTGGAGTTCTCGAGAGCGCCGCTTTAAAGGCGGAAAATCTTATCGTTAACCCTGATAACAAAATAGATCCTAAAGCGTTCTCAGAACCTGTCTTAAGCGGACTTAGTGATAAAATAGATATTTCGGAAAGAGCGGTAGTCTGGTTTGTGGGTGAGCCTTTAAAAAAGATTGACAGCCCTTCTCAGGCTGGCGAGGGAAATTTGTATAAAAAGGAAAACGACAATCGCTTCTACGCGGGCGGAATGGGCTCTTACAGCGAAAACCTTTTTACAGCGTGGAGAGGTGTTTTGACTGAAAAATCCGCGCCGCATTTACCTGACGGCTGGAACGGAACTATAAAGAATTTAGACACAAATAAAAACTGGGCGCTTCCCGCGGATTTAAGCGCTCAATCCTACTCGTCGGCTCTAAGAGTAAGTGAATATCTTTTGTTGCCTTCGACTTCAAAATTCAACTTTGATAAAGAAAAAGCTAAAAGAAGCTGGCAAGAGTATAATTATAAATCAAGAAGCATTGTTAAGCAGATGATTCTTGATTACGGCGCGGTAGGAACGGATTATGATTCGGGAATAGACAGCGTAAGCAGCAGCTTTTATACCGATAAAACCACCACTATGCCTAATCATGCCGTTACGATAGTCGGTTGGGACGATAATTATTCCAAGGATAATTTCCACAAGGATAATTCTCATAGAGAAAATAAACCCGCTCCGACAGAGGACGGCGCCTGGCTTGTTAAAAACAACTGGGGCAGTTACGATTATTTAAAATCAATTTTCAAAAACTGGGACGAGGACCGTGAGGGCTTAAACGGTATGACCTATAAGGAAACCGTAGAATATGCCGAGAAGAATAATACAACTATAGAAAAGCTTAAACAAAAACGAAGTAATACCGAGAATAAATACCTTTATGAGTTTGGAATAAGGGATAATAAGGACAGAGGTACAGGCTATTTTTGGATTTATTACTGCGACCGCTCAATGGGAATGTTCTATACTTTTAAAGCCGATATTGCCGCTGACGGTTATGATTATGACAATAATTACCAGTATGATTACGCTGTTTGTAATGATGATTTAAAGTTTTCGCTCAGGACTGCCGATACAGATACTCTCGTAAGTAATGTTTTTACAGCAAAAGGCAACGAAAAGCTTAAAGCTTTTTCCGCTTATACAAACGAAACCGACTCTGTTGTAAAAACCGATATTTACCTTATTAACAAAAGCATAAGTAATCCTACACAAGGAAAGCTTGTGTATTCTACAGAGGATAAGGTTAAGTTTGCGGGTTTTCATACAATAAAGCTGAAAAAGGATATTGCTCTTAGTAAGGGACAGAAATTTGCGATAGTTCAGAATATCAGGTCTTATAATAAAGGCACAAATTCCGATGTATCGTATCTGAACCTCGAAACGGTATTCACATTAGCGAGCAAAGGGGCTAGCGGCGCGAAAAGCAACGTTGTATGTAATGACGGAGAAACCTTTGTCCGTCTTGACGGAAATTGGACAACGCCTAAGGAGCTTAATAATAATCTTGACGTTTCAAAGATTTTGACTTTTGGTAACGCTAAGATAAAAGCTTTTACAACTAATATTCCAAAAAAGAAAAATCCTATAAAGGTGAATGCTAAATCTAAAACAATAAATAGTAAAACGCTAAAGAAAAAAACAAAGAGATTTAAAGCTGTTGTAATAAAAAACGCTCAGGGAAAAGTGAACTGCAAGCTGATAAAAAAAGGCTCAACCTCTAAAGTTTTTAAAAAAGCGAAAATAAATTCACAAGGTGTTATTTCAATAAAAAAATGTAAGCTAAAAAAAGGAAACTATAAACTGAAAGTAAGAGTTACGGCAAACGGCAACAATAATTACGCTTCCGCGAATAAGGTCGTTACGGTAAAGATAAAAGTAAAATAAAATCAGTTGTTGACTTTTTTTAAGTTTAATGATAGTATATAGAGGATAGTTAAGGCTTAGATAAGGACACGATATTAGAAAGGCTTTTTAAGAGAGTATACGGTTGGTGCGAGTATATAAAAGCTTCCTATTATTACCACCTTTGAGCTTCGCGCAGGAAATGGCGCGGCGGGTAACTCCGTTATAGGTTTTTGAGGGTTTTTACCGAAATTGGGTGGAACCGCGGTTAGTATTTGATCGTCCCAATATTCCGTATAGGAATATTGGGGCTTTTTGTATATAAAAATTCTGAATGAAAAAGGAGTAATTAGTGTGAAAGTTCACACTAATATATATTTATGTTGTCCGCTCAGTTTGTCCCTTCGGGACAACGAGCGATGACTGAATTCCCATTTACGCCTTATCTGCCCACGATAAGGTTGTAAAAACTTTAATGACTATTTGTGGGCAGAAAGGCTATGGTAATTATTATGATTAATATTGAACTTAAAGGCGGAGTAGTCAATCAGTATGAGGAGAATATAACTCCCGCTGAAATCGCTAAAGGAATAGGCATGGGACTTTATAAGTCCGTTTGCGCCGCTAAGATTAACGGAGAGGTGTTTGACCTTCGTACTCCTATTACAGAGGATTGTAAGGT
Organism: uncultured Ruminococcus sp.; assembly: GCA_902797225.1. Classification (GTDB taxonomy): domain Bacteria; phylum Bacillota; class Clostridia; order Oscillospirales; family Acutalibacteraceae; genus Ruminococcoides. Next base: position 16,133 of record CADBSD010000019.1, read on the forward strand.
TGAGCTTCTCACATTTGACGATATAAACGGTAAAAAAGCGTTCTGGCATACCGCTTCCCATATTCTCGCCCAGGCTGTAAAACGTCTTTATCCTGACGCTAAATGCGCTATCGGCCCCGCTGTCGATAACGGCTTTTACTATGATTTCGACGTGGAAAAGGCGTTCACAAGAGAAGATTTGGATAAAATTACAGCCGAAATGAAGAAAATCGTGAAATCTAAAATCGCTATAGAGAAGTTCGAGCTTGATCCCGACGAGGCTGTTAAACTCTTGGAGGATATGAACGAGCCTTATAAGGTAGAGCTCTGTAAGGAGCACAGCGGCAAGGGTGAAAAAATAAGCTTCTACAAGCAGGATGATTTTACCGACCTTTGCGCGGGTCCTCACCTTATGGACGTAAGCGCTGTTAAGGCTATCGCTTTAACGGCTACAACAGGCGCTTACTGGCGCGGCGACGCTAATAACGCTCAGCTTTGCCGTGTTTACGGCGTAGCTTTCCCGAAGGCTTCTATGCTTGAGGAACATCTCACAATGATGGAGGAGGCTAAAAAGCGCGACCATAATAAGCTCGGACGTGAGCTCGAGCTCTTTACAACAAGCGACGTTATCGGTCAGGGACTACCGATTTTTCTTCCCAAGGGCGCGAGAGTAATTCAGCTTCTCCAGCGTTTTGTAGAGGACGAGGAGCAGAAGCGCGGCTGGCTTCTTACAAAAACTCCCTTTATGGCTAAATCTGATTTATATAAAATCAGCGGACACTGGGGACATTATAAAGAGGGTATGTTTGTGCTCGGCGACGAGGAAAAGGATGACGAGGTATTCGCTCTGCGTCCTATGACCTGCCCGTTCCAGTATCAGGCTTATCTTAACCGTCAGCGTTCCTATCGTGATTTACCCCTGCGCTACAATGAAACCTCTACGCTTTTCAGAAATGAGGCGTCAGGTGAAATGCACGGACTTATCCGCGTGCGCCAGTTCACGATTTCCGAGGGACATCTTATGTGTACTCCCGACCAGCTTGAGGACGAGTTCAAAAACTGTCTTGAGCTCGCGATTTATATGCTTAAGACCGTCGGACTCTACGAGGATGTAAGCTACCGCTTCTCACAGTGGGATCCTAACGACAGAGATAAATATATCGGTACGGACGAGCAGTGGGACGAGGCTCAGTCCACAATGAAAAAAATCCTCGATAATCTCGAAATTCCTTACGAAATCGGTATCGGTGAGGCGGCGTTCTATGGCCCGAAGCTCGATATTCAGATTAAGAACGTTTACGGTAAGGAAGATACTCTTATCACAATTCAGGTTGACCAGATGCTCGCTCAGCAGTTTGGTATGGAGTACGTGGATAAGGACGGAAAGAAGAAGAATCCCTACATTATCCACCGTACATCTATCGGCTGTTACGAGAGAACTCTCGCTCTCCTTATCGAGAAATACGCGGGAGCTTTCCCGATGTGGCTCGCGCCTACTCAGGTGAAGATTTTACCGATTGCCGACAGACACGTTGATTACGCTTATGATATCAAAAAGCAGCTCGAGGCTGAGGGTATGCGCGTTGAAATTGACGACAGAAGTGAGAAAATCGGTTATAAAATCCGCGAGGCTCAGCTACAAAAGGTTCCTTATATGTTCGTAGTAGGCGATAAGGATATCGAAAACAACGCCGTATCGGTACGTCATAGAAAAGAAGGAGATTTAGGTTCAATGCCGCTTGTTGATTTTATTAAGCTGGCTAAGAATGAGATTGATACTAAGGAGATTAAATAACTCTATGTACAGACGTTCATATAACAGGGGCAGAAGGGGAATGACCTTCAAATTCAAGCCCCCGAAGAAAAACAGATTTAAAAGCGTGACCGCTACTCCAATGGGCGGCGCTGACAGCTACGGCGTAAGTCTTACTGTGCTCAGAATTGTCGCTGTCGCTTTAGCCGCTGTAATTCTTATCGGCAGTATCGCGATAGGAATTAATTTCTTCGCCTTTAATTCGGGACACCAGTCGTCTGCCGCGTACAGCGAGGACGAAAAAAACAACGCTCAGCTTCTGAGAGTTGTAAACAAGAGTAATCCGCTCGATAAAAACTATGTCCCCGAGCTTGTTGACAAAAACGGCTACCGTATTTGTACGCTTGCCGAAAAAAGCCTCGACAGACTTCTTTCTGACGCTGAAAAGGAAAATCTCGGTCTTTACGTAAAATACGCTTTTGTAAGCTACGTCCAGCAGAAAAAGATTTATACCGCCGAGTATAACAAACAGCTCAGCAAGGGACTCACCGAGGTTAAGGCTCAGGCTAAGACAACGCTCACGATTCCTCAGCCCGGAAGAAGCGAGTTTCAGACAGGCTTAATGGTAAGCTTCAGAAGTAAGGAAAAAGGAAAGTTCAAAAACTCCAAGGCTTCCGAATGGCTCTTTAAAAACGCTAAAAAGTACGGTTTTGTGCTTCGCTATCCCGAGGATAAAGAGGATATTACCTCTATGGATACAAACTATAAGGCGTATCGCTATGTCGGTAAAGAAAACGCTTACGCGATGCAAAGGCTTAATATGTGTCTAAACGAGTATAGCAATTACGTTAATTCCAGGAAAACAGAGTAATTATTTACCGAGCCTCCTGATAAAAATTAAAATTAGGGGTTGCATTTTACGGGAAAGTATAGTATAATTCTACTGTTGTATTGAAATATATCCTAAACGAGGTGAATAAAAATGAAAAATGGTATCCATCCTAAGTATGAGCAGACAACTATCAGATGCGCTTGCGGTAACGTAATCGAAACAGGTTCAACTAAAAAGGATATCCGTGTTGAAGTATGCTCTAAATGTCATCCTTTCTTCACTGGTAAGCAAAAATTAGTTGATACAGGCGGACGTGTTGACAGATTCAAAAAACGTTTCAATATGGACTGATTTAATTAGTATTTTAAAGACGGCAGCTTATGCCGTCTTTTTTTCTATAAGTATAGGATTTATAATATGGAAGATAACTATAAAACTATAAAAGAATACTCATGCGACGAGTTTGTCGAAAAACGCTCCCGATTTATCGGCTACGCCAAGCCTGTGAAAACCGAAGCAGAAGCGCTTGAGTTTATAAACAAAATAAAAAAAGAACACTGGGACGCGCGTCATAACTGCTACGCGTACTCGCTAAGAGAAAACGGAATCAGACGTTACAGCGACGACGGCGAGCCCCAGGGTACGGCGGGCGTGCCTATGCTTGACGTGCTTAATAAAAACGAAATTGTAGACGCGGTCGTTGTGGTGACAAGATATTTCGGCGGAGTACTTCTCGGAACAGGCGGTCTTGTCAGAGCGTATTCACAGGGAGCGAAAATCGCTCTTGACGCCGCGGGTATTATTACAATGAGCGTTTGTTTACAGTGCGAGATAGTATGTAATTATAACCAATACGGAAAGCTTAACACCCTTATTTTAAATAAGGGCGGTGCGGTAGACGATACTGTTTTTGCCGATAACGTCACCTTAAAGTTCCATATACCGAGCGATAACGCGAATACGCTTAAAAAAGATGTCGCCGACGCGACCGCGGGCGGCGTTGATATTGAAATAATCGACGAAAAGTATTATGAAATACCTTAAAATATAAATATTTTAAAAAAATTAGGAGTTTTTCAGGTTTTTTCGTATATATAATTGTCAGGTTTTTGTTTAATTTGAGAGAAGGTGAGTTTATGCCGTTACCTGAGGGATTTTTGCAGGAATTAAAGCTCCGCAACGATATGACCGAGGTAGCTTCGTCCTACGTCAGCCTTAAAAAGCGCGGACGAAATATGGTAGGACTTTGTCCGTTTCACGGCGAAAAAACTCCCTCTTTTAACATCTACTCCGAAAACGGTTCGTTTTACTGCTTCGGCTGCGGAGTAGGCGGCGACGTAATCACGTTTATTATGAAAATCGAAAACCTCGACTACATAGACGCTGTTAAGTTTCTGGCTCAAAGAGCGGGTATGAATATGCCCGAGGACAGCTTTGACGATTCTATGTCTGTTCTTCGAAAACGAATTTACGAGGCTAACAGAGCCGCCGCGAAGTTTTTCTACACCACCTTAACAGGGAAAAGCGGAGCGAAAGGTCTTAATTATTTTCATTCAAGAGCTTTGCCAGACGCCACCATACGTCACTTCGGCTTAGGCTACGCCGACGAAAACCGTTATTCACTTGTAAATCATCTAAAGTCGCTCGGCTTTAATAATAACGAGATCGTTCAGGCGAATTTAGCCTATCAGAATAAAAACGGAAATATTTCCGACAGGTTTTATGACAGAGTTATGTTTCCGATTATTGATTTAAGAGGAAATGTAATAGCTTTCGGTGGACGTATAATGTCCGACGCCAAGCCGAAGTATCTTAATACCTCCGATACTCCTGTTTTTAAAAAGAGCTCAAACCTTTTCGCTTTGAATTTCGCGAAGAATTCTGACGAAAAAGCGTTGATTCTCTGCGAGGGTTATATGGACGTTATCGCGCTTCACCAGGCGGGATTTACGAACGCCGTAGCCACCTTGGGTACGGCATTGACGCCCGAGCAGGCGCTTTTGATGAAACGCTACTGCGACGAGGTTATTATCTGCTACGATTCCGACGAGGCGGGACAGAAAGCTACAAACCGCGCTATAGACTTGCTTAGAAACGCCGGACTTCTGGTACGTGTAATCAGTATTCCAGAGGGCAAGGACCCCGACGAATTTCTCAGAAACAAGGGTGACAAAGGCCGCGACGCCTTTAAAAATGTCATAGAGGGAAGCGGTAACGATATTGAATATCGTTTTCGTAAAATGAAAACGAAGTATAACCTCGAACTATCCGAGGGAAGGGTTGGATATCTTAACGAGGCTGTTAAAATCCTTTCCGCTCTTGATAACGAAATGGAGCAGGACGTTTATGTTTCAACTCTCGCCAAGGAGGTCGGAGTTACTCCTGACTCTATAAGGCATCAGATAAGAAAGCACAGCAGAAGCAAGTATAACAAACGTCAAAAGGATAATTTCAGAAAATTGCAGTCCGATTTAAACGGACGAAATGATAAGATTAATACCGAAAGGTATAAAAAGCAGAGAGTTACTACTGCCGAGGAGGGCGTGATCGCCTACCTTGTTAAAAATCAGGACAAGCTGTCCTATATAAGCTCTCAGCTTGACGAAAACAAATTCCAAACGGAATTTAACAGAAAACTGTACTCATATTTCTCTGAAAGAATAAAAAACGGTGATGACGCGCTAATGTCAGTGTCGGGTGATTTTACTCCCGAGGAAACCGCTAAAATATTTCGAATAATCAATTCCGATTTCGCTAAAATGGCGAATGACGAAACGTTAAGAGAAAATATAGGAGTAATTAACGACGAGTACGCGAGGCTGAAGCTTTCCGATATATCGAGCGCCTCGGACGAGGATATTCAGGAAAGATTAAGACGCCTGCGCGATAACCGCAAGTAGGATTGTATTGTCAGGAAAGGATTGGTTTTATGGCATCAAATGATAAGAAAACAATAATCAAGGAATTAACCGACTTAGGTAAATCAAAGGGTAATCTTACGAATGATGAGATTATTGAGGCTTTAGGAGAAGTCGAGTTTAAGCCTGAGGAGCTTGAAAAGCTATATGATTCGCTTGAGCAGCAGGGAATCGAGATTATTGAGGAAAATATTGAGAACATTGACTTTGAGCAGATTGCCAATGAGGAAGGCGCCAAGGAAGACGGCAAGCCCGATTCAGGCGACGCTGTATCTATAGACGATCCCGTCAAGGTTTACCTTAAGGAGATCGGACGAGTTCCGCTTTTAACTCCCGAGGAGGAAATAGAGCTTGCTATTAAAATCGCCGAGGGTGATATCCAGGCTAAAAAACGTCTTTCCGAAGCTAACTTAAGACTTGTTGTAAGTATCGCCAAGCGTTACCTCGGCAGAGGAATGCAGTTCCTCGATTTGATTCAGGAGGGTAACTTAGGACTTATCAAAGCCGTTGAAAAATTCGACTATACCAAGGGCTTTAAGTTCTCGACATACGCCACATGGTGGATTCGCCAGGCTATTACAAGAGCCATAGCCGACCAGGCGCGTACAATCCGTATTCCCGTACATATGGTTGAAACCATAAATAAGGTAAAAAAAGTAAGTACTCAGATTCTCCACGAAAAAGGTCACGAGCCTTCCTCTGAGGAAATAGCCGAAAAGCTTGATATTTCAGCCGAAAAGGTTAGAGAGATAGTAAGAGTCGCGCAGGAGCCCGTTTCTCTTGAAACTCCGATAGGCGAGGAGGAGGACAGCCACCTCGGCGACTTTATCCCCGACAGCGACACTCCAGCTCCTGCGGACGAGGCTTCGCTTACGCTGTTAAAGGAACAGCTCGAGGAAGTTTTAGCCACGTTAACGCCTCGTGAAGCCAAGGTTTTAAGACTTCGTTTCGGTCTTGAGGACGGCAAAAGCCGCACGCTCGAGGAGGTAGGAAGCGAGTTTAAGGTAACACGTGAGCGTATCCGTCAGATCGAGGCGAAAGCGCTGAGAAAGCTCCGTCATCCCTCGAGAAGTAAAAAGCTCAAGGATTATCTTGATTAATAGAATACGAAAGGTCGGAAGCGTCTGCTTCCGACCTTTTTATATATAAAGCCTCGTTCCCGGATAAAGTATATTCGGGTTGCACATTCCGTTTTTCTTCGCGATACTCTCGACAGTTGTACCGAATCTCTGGGCAATTGACCAGAGCGTATCGCCGGGACGTGTAACGTATATATAATCCTTTATTTCCTCAGTGTCTACGGGAACGAGGATTTCCTGGCCCACGTAAATCGTATTCGGGTCCTTGATATTGTTTACAAGCAGTATTTTTTCAACGCTTGTGCCGAAAAAGTTAGCAATTCCGAAAAGCGTGTTGCCTTTTCTGACTGTATATGTTATTGTTTCCATTATTTCTCCTCCGTTCAATATAGCTTATGCCGCCGCGTCTTTAATGTTCGTTTTTTCTATGGTGAATATGCACTAAAAACGGGCTGTATTTTCTACATACCAAAAGCCCGTGTCTTTATCTATAATTCTAAATCAGAAATATATATACCCGTAAATTTGCTAAAATATTATGGATAATATGGATTGTAAATGAGGATAAAAATGAAGCTTAAATTCAGTGTTTCAATTCTCTTGATTATACTTATAATTTCGCTTGGGTTTTCGTCTTTATTGACGGTTAGCGCCGCTAAAGACTACGAAGCCTACGCTAAAAAACTCGATAAAACCACATTCAGCGGACAGCTTGGAGCGATTTACAGCAAAAGCGTTACCGTATTCAGAGTATGGGCGCCTGACGCTGACGCGGTCGGCGTAAAATTCTATAAATCTGCGACGTCAAATAAATATACAAAAATCATAAATATGACAAAGAACAGGCGCTCAGGCGTTTGGGCTGTTCATATAAAGGGTAATTTAAAGAATAAATACTATACGTTTCTTGTTACAAGAAATAAAAAGACCGTTGAAACCTCTGATATATACGCTAAAGCCTGCGGTGTAAACGGTAAAAGAAGTATGGTTGTCGATCTTTCTTCCACAAATCCAAAGGGCTGGGAGAATGACAGACATATTTTAGTTGATAAACAGACCGACGCGAGAATTTGGGAAGTTCAGATAAGCGATTTTTCGTCGTCGCCTACAAGCGGTGTTTCGAAAAAGCACAGAGGGAAATACCTCGCTTTTTGTGAAAGCGGAACGACCGTAAACTCCGTGACTGGCGCTCAGCCTACCTGTGTTGATTATTTAAAGAGCCTTGGCATTAATTATGTGCATATAAATCCTTTTTATGATTTCGGCTCTATCAATGAAGCTGATAAGTCCGATAAGGACAGCGTTTATAACTGGGGCTACGATCCTGTAAACTACAATTGTCCCGAGGGCTCTTACAGCTCCAACCCCTATAAGGGCGCCGTCCGAATCAAAGAGTGCAAAAAAATGATACAGGCGCTCCATAAAGCGGGAATAGGCGTTATTATGGACGTTGTGTATAACCATACTCAGCAATCTAAGGATTCGCCTTTTAATAAAACCGTTCCGAATTATTATTACAGAATTAATCCCGACGGTTCGTTCTCTAACGGCTCTGGCTGTGGAAACGATACCGCCTCCGAACGAAAAATGTTCAGAAAGTTTATGGTGGATTCCGTTACCTACTGGGCAAAGGAGTATCATATCGACGGCTTCCGTTTTGATTTAATGGGACTTCACGACGTGGATACAATGAACGCCGTCCGTTCAAATCTCGACAGGCTCGACGGCGGAGAAAAGCTTTTAATGTACGGCGAGGCTTGGAACTTAAATACAACCGCTGACAGCGGTACAAAGCTTGCTAACCAGAATAACGTTTCCCTTTTAAGCGAGCGAATCGGTGCGTTTGACGACACGTTCAGAGACGCGGTTAAGGGTTCTGCAAACGGCGTTGATAAAGGCTTCGTTCAGTCGGGCGAGAATAAATCGAATTTAAAAACAGGAATACTCGCTCAATGTGACGACGCTGTCGGCTGGGCAAAATTGCCTTCACAGTGCGTTACTTACGCTTCCTGCCACGATAATCTTACTCTTTGGGATAAACTCGTAAAATCCGTTAAGGGAGTTAAAGCGGATTTTAACAAGCGTTATGAGGACTTGGTCGCTATGAACAAGCTCTCGGGAGCTTTAACCCTTACCTCGCAGGGAATGAGCTTTATGCTCGCGGGCGAGGAGCTGTGCCGTACCAAAAACGGCGATGAAAACAGCTATAAATCAGGGAAAAAGCTCAATCAAATCAACTGGGAAAGCCTTTATACCTACGGCGATGTAGCTGATTATTATAAAGGACTTATAGAAATAAGGGAAAATATTCCTTCCTTTACCGATTCTACCAAAACCACGGTAAGTGAAATCAAGTTTAAATCCGACGCGCCCGACGGCGTACTCGCTTACTCGTTTAACGATTCAAAATACGGAAAGGTAGCGTTGCTTTTCAACAGCTCAGATAAGAACAGAGCTGTATCCGTAAACGGTAAGTTTGTTCAGCTCGCCAATGATGTTACGGCGGGTATGAATAATCTCGGTTATATAAACGGAAGCGTTTCTTTGGCGCCGCGTTCAGCCGCTGTGCTTGTGGACAGCGAAAGCTACGAAAAGAACGCTCCCGAGATTAAAAACGGCAAGGTGATAGTCCGTTATCACAGCTCGGGCGAAGTGTTCAAAAGCTACGTGATAAACGGGGAAAAGGGCTCTGAATATAAAATTGACCCGCTTAATTCAGTATTAATGAATTATAACGTTAAAAAAACCGAGGGAGCTTCGGGTAAATTCGGTGATTCCGTTCGCTACTGCGATTTCTACTGCGAAAAGTACGACGGCTCATATTCGAGCGTTACCTTTAATTTTATTGACGACACAACCGAAAAGAATATTACCGATTCCGTTGTAATGACAAACCGTAGGGGACAGCCCTACGAAACAATGGAAATTCCCGCGGTGGACGGTTATTCGCTTAATCTTGAGAATCTTCCGAAAAACGGCTGCGGTGTTTTCTCGGATAAAGATACTACTGTTAACTACAGATATATAAAAACAAGCTCGCGCGATACGTCGTGCAGGGTTAATATAGTTTATATGGCGAACGACGGCAGAGTACTGGGAACTGACTCGATGTCAGGCGACAACGGAATAGAGTATAAAACAGGCGAAATTGAATTTGACGGATATACTTTGTATAAAACTCCCGACAACAAAAACGGAACTTATTCCGACGCCGAGCAGACTGTGCTCTATATTTACGAGCCCGTTTCTATTCTCGCGTATTTGCCGACTGTTCTTGTGATTGTCGGATTTACGGCCGCGATATCCGCTTTCGCTTTTATCATTTATAAACGTCGAAAAGCTTTTCTTATGAAAAGCATTGATATATCATAAATTCTACCTGTGCTACAGGTTTTAAAGGAGGAAACTATAATGGCAAAAAAGATTTTGTCAACACTACTTTGCGCTTTACTGGTATTATCTTCCGTTGTAATGGCGGGCGCCGCTACAACCGATAAGAGCCAAACCGGCGTCGACACCGAATACGCGACCGCCGCTAAAAAGCTCGACAAAGACTACGGTTATAACGGAAATGACCTTGGCGCTAATTACTCAAAAGAGTCCACAACCTTTAAGGTATGGGCGCCTACCGCTACAAAGATTAAGCTTAATCTTTTCGAAACAGGCAGTGACTCCGAGGACGGAGCGAAAAAATTAGGTACCTATGATCTCAAAAAAGAGACTAAGAACGACAAATTCACTGGTATCTGGACTGCTAAGGTTGACGGCGATTTGGTTAATAAGTACTACACTTATACAATTACCGCCAAAAACGTAACAGGCAAAAAAACTACCACAAAGGAAACAGCAGACGTTTATTCTGTAGCTACAGGCGTAAACGGTAAGCGTTCTATGATTTGCGACCTTTCAAAAACAAATCCCGACGGCTGGGATAAGGACGCGCATGTTGTTTGTGACAGAAATACTCAAAGCTCAGTTTGGGAAGTTCACGTTAAGGACTTTTCATATAACACGAATTCGGGCGTATCTGACGAACACCGCGGCAAATATCTCGCGTTTACGGAAACAGGCACAACTCTCAATAACGACGGAAAGGTTTCCACTTGTATCGATTACCTTAAGGAATTAGGTATTACAACCGTACAGATTAACCCGTTCTATGATTTCGGTTCTGTTGACGAGTCTGGAAGCGACGCTCAGTTCAACTGGGGCTACGATCCTGTTAACTACAATGTTCCCGAGGGCTCGTATTCTACAAACCCCTATGACGGAAATGTCAGAATCAAAGAATGTAAGCAGATGATCCAGGCGCTCCATAACGCGGGTATTTCCGTTGTAATGGACGTTGTATATAACCACACATATTCCGCTGACTCCTGCTTTGAGCGTACAGTTCCGATCTACTATTATCGTATGAAATCGGACGGCTCTTACTCGAACGGCTCAGGCTGCGGAAATGAAACCGCTTCCGAAACTCAGATGTACAGAAACTATATGATTCAGTCCTGTTTGTATTGGGTTAACGAGTATCACGTTGACGGATTCCGTTTTGACCTTATGGCTTTACATGATGTTGAAACAATGAACCTGATCCGCGACGAGCTCGATAAGGTTGATCCCAAGCTCACAACATGGGGCGAAGGCTGGACAGGCGGTTCAAGCACATATCCCGCTACTACCTGCACAGGCGCTACCTTCAAGCAGGCTAAGCAGGCTAACGCCGCTGACCTCAACGCGAGAGTCGCTTTCTTTAACGATGGTATCCGTGACGGCTTAAAGGGCGGTGTTTTCCAGAAAACTAACGCCGGCTGGATTCAGGGCACAACAGGCTCTTACCAGAGCGTAGTTTACGGTATGCTCGCTAACACAAAGAACGGTAACTGGCACGCTAAGGCTCCTTCGCAGTGCGTTACATACGATTCCTGCCACGATAACCAGACTCTCTGGGACAGACTTTGTGACTCACAGGCGCTCACAGATTACTTCCGCAAGCGTCATTCTATCTTAGTTGCCGAAAACAAGCTCACAGGCGGTATCATTTCTATGTCGCAGGGTATTACATTTATGCTCGCTGGCGAGGAAATGGGACGTTCAAAGGATAACGATGAAAACAGCTATTCATCATCTCCGACACTCAATATGCTTGATTGGGAGCAGGTAAAATCCAACGCTGATATCGTTTCCTACTACAAGGGAATGCTTAAAATCAGAGGAGCTTTCTCACCGCTTACAGACGATACCAACGATTCTTCAGCGAATTATTCGCTTTACTCAGGCTCAAAGAATCCCACAAACGTTTACGCCGGAGTTTGGAAGAACACAACTGAGGGCGAGTGGGGCAACCTTGCTGTTATCGCTAACGCGGGCAGCACAGATGCTGAGTATACTCTCGAGGAAAAAACAGGAATCAGCGAGTGGGTAATTATAGCTGACGACCAGCGCGCTGGTACAAAGGCTATCGCTGAAAACGGCAAGACCTTCAAGCTTCCCGCCAAGTCGATGATAGTCGCTGTAGATAAAGAAAGCTTTAATAAAGCGGCTGTTAAATCCGACCTCGGCGTTGTAAATATTAAACACGTTAACGGTGTAACAGGCGAGTTGATCGAGAAATCCTCTATTTCGGGTACAATCGGTACAAACTACTCTGTAGCAGTTCCCTCAAGTATCGGAAAAGAATATGATTTCAAGAGCGTTGCAGGCGATATGAACGGCGCGTTCAAGGAAGAGGATCAGGACGTAGTTATCAATTACGGTTATTATATTCCCGAATCAGCCAAGGCTGACATTAACGCCGACGGTAAGTCGAATATCAACGACGTAACGTTTATGCAGAAGGCTCTCGCTAAGAAGGTTACTTTTACAGACGAGCAGACTAAGCTTGCCGATACAAACTGCGACGGCACATTTGACATTAATGACGTTACAATGTACCAGAAGGCGCTCGCTAATATGAACGTAAGCACAGGTTCGGTTATTGTTAACTATCTTAATAAGGAAACAAACGAGAAGATTTCAAAGTCAGTTGAGTATGTCGGCAGAGTAGGCGAGACCTACGAGCTTCCCAAGGCTTCCGCTTTAGGCTATGATATTGACGAATCTCAGCTCCCCGAGGCTTCTGTTACAGTACCCGCGGGCGTAAAAGAGATTAATTTCTATTATATCCCGTCGTCCTCAGGCGTGACAATCAACGTTAAACACAGCGGCGACGCCGATTGGGCTCCAAATCTCTGGATCTGGGGAAGCAAAGGCGGCGAGGATTCAGGCACTAACTACTGCAAGGATAAAGGCTGGCCGGGCGATATGCTTACCGAAAAGGATGAGAACGGCTGGTACAGCGAATCGTTCACCGCGTCCGCCGGAGATGACTCCTACAACTTCATCATTTCTAAGGACAGCGGTTCACCTCAGTCAACAGACTGCAAGGGCTTTGGGCAGAGCAATATCTGGGTTGTTATCGACGATAGCAAGGACGGTGTAAACCTTTTAGTTTACGACGTTAATCCCGATAATAATAAGGACGCTAAGCCTATCTTTACAACCTGATAATTTATTTGAATAATCAAGCGGGCTCATAACGAGCCCGCTTTTTTAGCAGAAAACCGATAAAGAAAAAACGGCCGAAATATCATTTTCGACCGTTAAGCTTATATAGTTTTTGTTTTTGAAAATACGGATTATTCAAAATCCCCGTAGAAATCAAAGTCCTCAAATGTATCAGTAAGGAGATCCGCCGCTTCATCTCTTACCTCGGCTTCGTCCTTGCTTCTGTCTAATTCCTGAACAAAAAGGTTGATGCTTCCGAATAAATCTGTAAAGAGAATCTCGGTGATATCTTCTTTTGTGATTTCAGGATTGCTGTCATAGAGTACCTTAGCGGTCTGAACCATAATGTACTGTAATGTGCTTTCTATTGCCTCTAAGTCAGCCTCCTCACAGCAGATACCCGCGTTAATATCGCCGTTCGACTCACAGTGACCATACATAAAAAGCTCGCCTGATTTTAATTTGCTGTCCTCAATTTCTTCTATTTTCTTAGTTAAATTTGATGCCATAATAGAATCCTCCTTTTTTGAATGATTTTATTTTAACATATATTTTAGTAAATGAAAAGGTATATTATTGCCGTTTTGTATATTATCCCTGTGTTAAACCCAGAATAAGGCAGATAAGGAAGTAAAGAATAGCTATAAAAGCAATAAACGCGGCGCCGAAAATAATAAAGTCCAGTATTATCCTTTTTGTGCTTTTCTTTTCGGGAAAGTAGTTCTTAAAGGTTTCTTTAAAAAGCTTTTCGGCTTCTTGAGTGTTGTCGCTATTGCCGCACAGCGGACAGGCGCATTCGTTTTCACTTAAATCAGCCTCATATATGTACCCGCACTTTGAGCATTTAGCGTTGTAATTTGTTTCTTCCATTTTGTTTACCCCTTTACTGTATTTCAGCTTTTATTCTACACTATTTTTTTGTGTTTTAAAAGTCTTTTTTGAAAAAAGCCGGGATTACCAAAGGTATATAGATTTTTAAATGATGATTTTGAGTGTTATGAGTAGAGAAAATTTCATATTAATATGTATTAAAAGAATTATAACCCTAAATTTGCAATTATTTGATATAAATATTGCAAAATAGAGCGGTTATTTGTAGATTTGGAAATATTGACAATAAGACAAAATTTGTGGTATTATATACGTGTAAAATATTATCAGAAAGAGGTAATTTTATGGCAAATATTGATTTAACAAAATACGGAATCAATGACGTAAAAGAGATTATCTACAATCCCTCTTACGAAGAACTCTATAAGGACGAAATGGACGCGTCGCTTGAGGGCTTTGAAAAGGGACAGGAAACCGAGCTCGGCGCTGTTAACGTAATGACAGGTATTTACACAGGCCGTTCTCCTAAAGATAAGTTTATCGTTATGGACGAGAAGTCCAAGGACACTGTTTGGTGGACTACTCCCGAATATCCCAACGATAACCACCCCGCTTCTCAAGAGGCGTGGGAAGCTTGCAAAAAGCTTGCTCAGGAGGAGCTTTCGGGTAAGAAGCTTTATGTAGTAGACGCTTTCTGCGGAGCTAACAAGGATACCCGTATGGCTGTTCGTTTCATTATGGAGGTTGCTTGGCAGGCTCACTTTGTAGAGAATATGTTTATCAAGCCCACAGCTGAGGAGCAGGAGAACTTTGAGCCTGACTTTACAGTTTATACGGCTTCCAAGGCTAAGGTTGAAAACTACAAGAAGCTCGGACTTCATTCCGAAACAGCCGTATTATTCAATGTTAACACACGTGAGCAGGTTATCTTAAACACCTGGTACGGCGGTGAAATGAAAAAAGGTATGTTCTCTATGATGAACTACTTCTTACCGCTTCAGGGCATCGCTTCAATGCACTGCTCCGCTAACACAGATATGGAAGGTAAGAACACAGCTATATTCTTCGGACTTTCGGGTACAGGTAAGACTACTCTTTCCACAGATCCCAAAAGACTTCTTATCGGCGACGACGAACACGGCTGGGACGACAACGGCGTGTTCAACTTCGAGGGCGGCTGTTACGCCAAGGTAATCGGTCTTGATAAGGAAAGCGAGCCCGATATCTATAACGCGATTAAGAGAGACGCTTTGCTTGAGAACGTAACTGTCGCTGAGGACGGTACAATTGACTTTGACGATAAGAGCGTTACTGAGAATACACGTGTGTCTTATCCTATCGAGCATATCGAGAAGATTGTTAAGAATGTAAATAAGATTTCTTCAGGTCCTGCCGCTGAGAACGTAATTTTCCTTTCCGCTGACGCGTTCGGAGTACTTCCTCCCGTTTCTATTCTGACTCCCGAGCAGACTCAGTATTACTTCCTTTCGGGCTTTACAGCAAAGCTTGCGGGTACAGAGCGCGGAATCACCGAGCCTACACCCACATTCTCAGCTTGCTTCGGTCAGGCTTTCTTAGAGCTTCACCCCACAAAGTACGCCGAGGAGCTCGTTAAGAGAATGCAGAAGAGCGGCGCTAAGGCGTACCTCGTTAACACCGGCTGGAACGGTACAGGTAAGAGAATTACAATTAAGGATACACGCGGAATTATCGACGCTATCTTAGGCGGAGATATAAAGAACGCTCCTACAAAGATGATTCCTTACTTTAACTTTGAGGTTCCCACAGAGCTTCCCGGAGTAGATAGCGGAATCCTTGATCCGAGAGATACTTATGCTGACGCTTCCGAGTGGGACGCTAAAGCAAAAGACCTCGCTGAGAGATTTGTTAAGAACTTTAAAAAGTACGAGAACAACGCGGCAGGTAAGGCTTTAGTAGAAGCAGGTCCTAAGCTTTAATAACATAAAAAGATTTCGGTCGAAAGACAAATGTCTTTCGACCGATTTTTATATGTGTAATATTTTGTTATTTAAATCAACTGTTGCGTCCGCCTGTAAGGAGATTGTGAACAGGTCTTAATACCTTTCTCATAACCATACTTATCATCATACAAACCGCGATAACGGAAATCGGCAGACAAATATACAGGATAAAATGACTTCCGTCTGTTTTGTCGGGGATTATAGCGAGCTGATAACCGATTTTAAGAAGCGGTTCGTGAAGGGCGTAAACAAAAAATAGGTGAGCGGAAGCTAATAGCAAGCCTTTTTTAGTGACTATATATTTAACGATGTGGTCAAATACCAGCCACATTCCCGCGATACCCGCGAGAACTGTCAGCTTGTGTATAGCGTTAATAAGTATTGTGTTTTTGGAAAGCGCCGCCGCGTACATATGAGCTAAGCTTAAACCTATCCACAAAAGCGCGAATATCGCCGCTAATAATCTGTTGTCTTTTTTTGTGAAGTTGCGCCATTTGCCTAAAATAGCGAAAGACGCGCCGACAGCGAAGAAAAACAGAGCCCTTGAGTCTACGATATAATCTAGATTTAAAAACCATATTACTCCGAACGGAATAAGTATTAACGCTTTTGTGTATTTTACGAGGAGATAAATCAAAGGCGCTAGAACCGTAAGCAGCATAACTTGTCTTAAAAACCAAAGCTGATACGCGGGAGGATTAATAAAGTACATATAGAACTTGTTGAACCCGAGCGCGTTTTCCTTAATAAAGCTTAGATTTTTAAAATTATCAAAATCTGAAAGAATTGTTATCGTGAGTCCCGATAGAAAAGCCCAGAGAACGTAGGGGACAAGAAGCGGAAAAATTCTGTGCTGCATTCTATTGAGATAACCTTTTACGGTATTTTCGTATTTAATGAAAAGCAAGAATCCCGAGAAAATAAAAAACATCGGTATAGCGAAAGCGAATAGTCCGTTTGAAAAAAAGTATTCGAACATCTCAGCCGCGTTGAATCCCTTTGTTAAATATGTTTCGGAGGTCAGTTTACCGTTTCCGTAGTTGTAGGAATGTACAAAAACAATCGCGAACATCGAGAAAACGGAAACAAACTTTATTTTTCTGCTTAAATACTTACTTATTGGTTTACTCATTTTTTTCCTCGTTCATACTGTAGCATAAGGTCATAATAATATCGCTCAGGTGTACGTTTTCTACCTTTACGTCGGAATACTCTCCTTGGATATCATAGTGTGTGAAATTCCAGAAGTTTTTAACTCCCGCGTCATAAAGGCGTTTAACGATTTCGGGAGCCGCTGATTTCGGAATACAGAGAAAAGCGGCGTCGATATTATTGTTCTCACAGTAATCCGCGATACTTTCACTGTCGTGAATCAATACGTCGTTTATAGTGTTTCCGATTATAGTTTTATTGTTGTCAAATATAGCGCAAAGATTAAATCCGAGTTTTTCAAAACTCATATGCGCCGCGATAGCCGTTCCGATGTGTCCCGCTCCTACAAGAACAGCTTTATAGTTGTTGTTCAGTCCCAGTATACCGATAATCTCGTTTTTTAGCTTGCTTACGGGGTATCCGTAGCCTTGATGTCCGAATCCTCCGAAGCAATTTAAATCCTGCCTTACCTGTGAGGCGGTAGTCCGCATAATTTCCGCAAGCTTGCCCGAGCTGATTCTGTCAATATTTTTTTCCTCAAGCTCGCATAAAAACCTGTAGTATCTCGGTAATCTTCTGATAACTGATTTTGAAATTTTATTGTTGCTCATTTTCTTTTTCCATTCTTTAAAACTCAAAACAAAGATTTAGTTCCTAAACCCTAATTCTGAATTATGTGGTGATAAGCGGTAATTAAATACCGCTTATCATTTTTTTATTATAATAATTTTTTAAGAGTTTCGTTAACAGCCTCGAGGAATTCGGTTGTATTAACCTTTTTCTTGTTCTCGAGCTTAGATATGAGGTAGAGGTCTCCCGTCATTATTCCGCTCTCTATTGTGTCGATAATAGCCTTCTCGAGCTTGTCCGCAAAATCAATAAGCTCAGGAAGCTCGTCGAGCTCTCCGCGTTTTCTGAACGCTCCCGTCCACGCGAAAAGCGTCGCGACTGAGTTTGTTGAGGTTTCCTCACCTTTCAGGTGCTTGTAGTAATGACGCTGTACCGTTCCGTGAGCGGCTTCGTATTCATAAACACCGTCGGGAGATACGAGTACGGAAGTCATCATAGCGAGAGAACCGTAAGCTGTCGCTACCATATCGCTCATAACGTCGCCGTCGTAGTTTTTGCAAGCCCAGATATAACCGCCGTTTGAGCGTACAACTCTCGCTACAGCGTCGTCGATAAGAGTGTAGAAATACTCGATACCTGCCGCCTCGAATTTTTCTTTGTATTCTTTCTCGAAAATCTCTGCGAAAATATCCTTGAAACGGTGGTCGTATTTTTTGCTTATTGTATCCTTTGTCGAGAACCATACGTCCTGCTTTGTGTCAAGACCATAGTTAAAACACGCTCTCGCGAAGGAAGAAATGCTGTTGTCGAGGTTGTGAAGTCCCTGAATAATACCGTCGCCTTTAAATTTGTGAATTAAAGCTGACTCTGTGGTGCCGTCGGGATTTGTGACGAGCAGCTCCGCTTTAGCGCCCTCTTTAACCTCTAACTCTACATTCTTATATACGTCGCCGTAAGCGTGACGCGCGATTGTAATAGGCTTAGTCCATGTGGGGATATAAGGTGTAACGCCTTTAACGAGAATAGGAGCTCTGAAAACAGTTCCGTCCAGAGCGGCTCTTATTGTACCGTTAGGACTTTTCCACATCTCTGAAAGGTTATATTCGTCCATTCTCGCGGCGTTCGGGGTGATTGTCGCGCACTTAACCGCTACGCCGTACTTTTTAGTAGCCTCGGCGCTGTCGAGAGTAATTTGGTCCTTGGTTCTCTCACGGTTTTCAAGTCCGAGGTCATAGTACTCTGTTTTTAAATCTATATATGGCTTGATAAGGATATCCTTTACCTGCTGCCATATAACTCTTGTCATTTCGTCTCCGTCCATTTCAACGAGCGGAGTTTTCATTTGAATTTTACTCATTAGCTGTTCTCCTTTGTGTAGTCGAGCAAACCGCCCGCGATGATAATAGCTTTTGTTCTGTCTGTCAGTTCGCAAACAGCCTCAATCGTTTCACCGTTTGATTTGTTGACTACGGTTATATTCTTTCCGTCCATAATTTCCTGTTTAACGTTCGGAAGCTCGAGCATATCGCCGAGATTAAACTTATCATAATCCTCAGCGTTAACAAATGTGAGGGGAATAATACCCGCGTTTATGAGGTTGGCTCTGTGGATTCTCGCGAAGCTCTTAACAAGTACAGCCTTAACTCCGAGATAAAGCGGAGCGAGAGCCGCGTGCTCACGGGACGAGCCCTGACCGTAGTTTTCTCCGCCCACAACAATACTGCTGCCGAGGGCTTTTGCTCTTTCGGGGAAGTCCTTGTCGCAAACTGTAAAGCAGTGCTGAGAGATTTTCGGAATATTTGAGCGAAGCGGAAGAATTTTAGCTCCCGCGGGCATAATATGGTCTGTGGTAATATTGTCGCCGACCTTCAAGCTGCAGCTGGCCTCGATTTTATCGGAGAGGGGAGAAGTCTTGGGGTAGGGCTTTATGTTAGGACCTCTGAGAACCTCTACGCTATCCATTTCATCAACGGAAGCGGGTTCAATTACCATATTATCGTTTATTAAGAATTTCTCGGGCATTTCGATTTCAACGTCAGCGCCGAGAGTTGTCGGGTCTGTGAATACGCCTGTTAAAGCGGAAGCCGCCGCTGTTTCGGGGGAAACGAGATAAATTTGTCCGTCGGCTGTACCTGAACGTCCCTCAAAGTTACGGTTAAATGTTCTAAGCGAAATACCGCCTGAGTTAGGCGACTGTCCCATACCGATACAAGGGCCGCAGGCGCTCTCCAGAATTCTGGCCCCCGCCGCTATCATATCGCCTAAAGCGCCGTTTAATGCGAGCATATTAAGAACCTGCTTGCTTCCGGGGGCTATAGCGAGGCTCACGCCGTCCGCTACAGTCTTACCCTTTAATATAGCTGCAACCTTCATCATATCTCTGTACGATGAGTTTGTGCACGAGCCTATGCATACCTGGTTGATTTCCTTGCCCGAAAGCTCCTCGATTGTTTTGATATTATCGGGGGAGTGAGGACAAGCGGCTAAAGGCTTGAGCTCGTCGAGATTGATTTCGATAATCTCGTCGTACTCAGCGTCGTCGTCTGATTTAAGCTCCGTGTAGTCCTCCTCGCGTCCCTGAGCCTTTAAGAATTCTCTGGTGATTTCGTCGGAGGGAAAAATAGAGGTTGTAGCTCCGAGCTCAGCGCCCATATTGGTAATTGTAGCTCTTTCGGGAACGGATAAGGTCTTAACGCCTTCTCCAGCGTACTCTACAATTTTACCTACGCCGCCCTTGACGGACATAACCTCAAGTACCTTTAAGATAATATCCTTAGCGCTTACCCAGGGCTTTAACTTGCCTTTCAGGTTAACCTTTACCATTTTAGGCATTGTGATATAGTAAGCTCCGCCGCCCATAGCAACGGCTACGTCAAGTCCGCCCGCTCCGATAGCGAGCATACCGATACCGCCGCCTGTGGGGGTATGGCTGTCCGAGCCGATTAATGTCTTACCCGGTTTTCCGAAACGCTCAAGATGAACCTGGTGGCAGATGCCGTTACCGGGCCTCGAGAAGTAAATTCCGTGTTTTTTACAAACCGACTGGATAAAACGATGGTCGTCAGCGTTCTCGAAGCCTGTCTGTAATGTGTTATGGTCTATGTAAGCAACGCTTTTTTCTGTCTTTACTCTCGGAACGCCTATAGCCTCAAACTCGAGGTACGCCATAGTACCCGTAGCGTCCTGCGTCAAGGTCTGGTCAATTTTTAAACCGATATCCTGACCGACTACCATATCGCCGTCGACGATATGGTTTTTAATGATTTTCTGAGCAATAGTTAATCCCATAAAAATACCTCCTTAAATTATCAACATAAATTTTTACATACTTATAGTAAAATCCATACCTTTTAATTTTATCACAAACCCTTTGTAAAGTAAAGTGAAATTATCACAATATATAGGAAAAACGGCTCGGAAATTCCGAACCGTTATTTAAAAAGCTTAGTTATAGGTTTTGTGAGGAATTTTGTAAAGAAATTTACAATAAATCCGGTAAATACCGCTGCCATAAGCGTTCCCTCGCGTATGCCTAATATTTTAAAGTTGAAGAAAATTATCGAAAGTATCGCCGCCGTCAGTACACAGGTTATGTCGAAAGCGACTTTTACTATACCGAAATCCTTACCGCTTACGTCTGAAACAGCTTTTACAAGCCCTTCACCCGAGTTGTAAAGCACATCCGCGATAACGGCTAAGGCTATTCCGAAAGCGAGGATAAGTATTCCCGCTATGGTTAATAGCATACGCACAGCGTAATTCGGAGTCGGTATGAACGAAACTATGTACATTCCGATATCGGTAAATATTCCGAACAGAAACGACATCGGTATCTGCATTAACTGAAATAGTTTAAAATTCTTCTTTAGAATTATAATCTGTCCCAGCACAAAGGCTATATTCATTATAGCCGACCACATTCCGAACGAAATAAAATCGAATTTCAAACTTAATACATTCGCTACCGACGATACTGTCGATACTCCGAGGTCGGCTTGTTTCGAAAAAGCTATACCGAGCGCCGAGAAAAATAAACCTATTGTAAATATCAGTAATCTTTTTGTGAATTCAATCTTACTCATTTATTTCACCGCGATTATTATATCACAAAATTGTAAAATCTTAAAGTTGAAATTTTTATTCTAAAGTGATATAATCTAAAATTAGGTAATTTTGCGAAAATGGAGAAAAGGAATGATAATATGAGTACAAGAGAAAATTTACGCAACGTAGCGATTATCGCCCACGTTGACCACGGCAAGACCACACTCGTAGATCAGCTTTTGAAGCAGAGCGGTGTGTTTCGTGAGAACGAGGAAGTAAACGAGCGCGTTATGGACTCGAACGACCTCGAGCGTGAGCGCGGTATTACAATTCTTTCCAAAAACACCGCGGTAATGTATAACGGCACAAAAATCAATATCGTAGATACCCCGGGACACGCTGATTTCGGCGGAGAGGTAGAGCGTATTCTTATGATGGTTGACGGTGTTGTTCTTCTTGTTGACGCTTTTGAGGGCTGTATGCCTCAGACGAGATTCGTGCTTAAAAAGGCGCTCGGTCTTGGAAAGAAGCCTCTTGTAGTTTTGAATAAAATCGACCGTCCCGGAGCTCGTCCCGAGGAGGTTGTCGACGAGGTACTCGATCTGTTTATCGAGCTCGGCGCTGACGAGGATCAGCTTGAGTTCCCCGTGGTTTACGCTTCCGCGAAGGACGGCTACGCTTCCGATGATCCTTACGAGAAGGGCGAGGATATGACTCCGCTTTTCAACGCTATTATAAATGAGATTCCCGCTCCCGAGGGTGATCCCGACGGCGGACTCCAGCTTCTGCTTTCCAATATCGACTACGACCAGTTTGTCGGCCGTATCGGCGTAGGCAGAGTTGAGAGGGGAACAGTAAAGAACGGTCAGCAGGCTGTTCTCTGTCACAGCGACGGCACTACCACAAAGGTTAAAGTCGCTAAGCTCTACCAGTTTGAGGGCTTACAGCGCGTCGAAAGCGAAGAAGCGACCTACGGCGATATCGTCTGCGTGAGCGGTATCGGCGATATAAATATCGGCGAAACAATCTGCGATCCCGAGATCATCGATCCGCTTCCGTTCGTTAAAATCGACGAGCCTACGGTAAGTATGAACTTTATGGTAAACAATTCGCCTTTCGCGGGACAGGACGGAAAATACGTCACCTCCCGTAATATCCGAGAGCGTCTTTTCAGAGAAATCGAAACGAATATCGCGCTCAGAGTAGAGGAAACCGATTCCGCCGATACCTTTAAGGTCAGCGGACGAGGAGAGCTTCATCTTTCGATTCTTATCGAAACAATGCGCCGTGAAAATTACGAGTTCCAGGTATCGCGTCCTCAGGTTATCACAAAGACAATAGACGGAGTTTTGTGCGAGCCTGTCGAGTATCTTATGATAGAAGTTCCCGACAACTACGTCGGCGCGGTTATGGAGAAGCTCGGCTCTCGTAAGGCGGAGCTCGTGAATATGGGTACTCGCGAAAGCGGAATAACCCACATCGAGTTTAAAATCCCCTCAAGAGGACTTATGGGCTATCGTCCCGAATTTCTGACCGATACAAACGGAAACGGTATTATGAACCATGTTTTTGATTCCTACGAGCCGTTTAAGGGCGAGATTATCACACGCCGTCAGGGTTCTCTCGTCGCCTTTGAAACAGGCGACAGCGTAGCCTACGGCTTGTTCCAGGTTCAGGACAGAGGCAGACTCTTTATAGGCCCAGGCGTTCCCGTATACGAGGGAATGATTGTCGGCGAATCCCCGAAGGCGGGCGATATCGTAGTCAACGTATGTAAGAAAAAGCATATCACAAACACAAGAGCCTCGGGCTCGGACGACGCTCTCAAGCTTACGCCTCCGACCACTTTATCGCTCGAGCAGTGTCTTGAGTTTATCGCTGACGACGAGCTTGTCGAGGTAACTCCTCACAATATCAGAATGAGAAAAACAATTTTATCAAAAGAACAGAGAATGAAACAGCAGTTCAGAAAGAAGTAAAAATGGATATTATTATACTTGACCTTGAATGGAACGGTTCTTACAGCAAAAAGGTACACCACTATGTGAATGAAATTATAGAAATAGGAGCTGTAAAGGTAAACGAAAAATTAGAGATAATCGACACGTTTTCGACGCTTGTAAAGCCCGAAATCGGGAAAAAGCTCAGCAGTCATATCGCTTCTCTTACTCATATCAGTAACGACGAGCTTTTTGAAAAGGGCTTGAGCTTTATTTCAGCGACAAATAAGTTCAGAGAGTTTTCCCGCGACAGCGTGATTCTGACCTGGGGCACGTCCGATATCTTAACACTTATGGATAATTTTAATTATTACACGGGCGACAGCGAGATTCCTTTCTTAAAAAGCTATTGCAATCTCCAGGAATACTGCGAGTATACGCTTGACGTCCACAATCCCGCCGCTCAGCTCGGACTTATCAACTGCGCCGAAATGCTCGGCATAAACAGCGACGAGGAGGAGCTCCACAGAGCATATACCGACGCTATCCTGAGCCTTAAATGCCTGAAAAAGCTTTATAACAAAAAGAAATTTGTGAATTATATATCCGAGGCTGACGACGAGTTCTACCGCAAGATAACTTTTAAGAATAAGCTTATCACCGATATTAACAACCCGCTTATAGACAAATCCCAGCTTTATTTTATCTGCGAGGACTGCGGTATCCGTGTGGAACAGCTTACTCACTTCAAGGTCAAAAACAAGAATTTCGTGGCAAAATTCCGCTGCCCCAAATGCCGAAAGGTGTTCAACGGCAGGATTTCAATGAGATTAAAGTTCGACGGCGTAACAATTAAAAAACGCGCCTATCAGAACGAGCCTCCCAAGCTCCCTGATGACGACGAATAAAATTATAATTAACGGCTTAAAGCATTTGCTTTGAGCCGTTTTTTGTAATCTGGTTTACCGGATGCCGATATTTCTCCTCAGCCTGCGCCTTTCTGTAACAATAATAAAAAAATTCTTCACTGTCCTGACAATTGGACTCTGCTCTAAAATCGAACAAATATTCTTAAATCGCTTGAAAAAGAACAAAAGTTCTGCTATAATGATATTACAAGGTTAAAGCCCCGATAATCTTGTAAACGGAATATGAAACTATAGCGAAAGGAACTGTTATGAACTACAACGAATGGGCAGAGGAATATTTTAATGATGCCAAAAATGTAATGAAAACAATAAAAAAATATGAGAAACGAATCGAAAGCGGTGAAGAAACAAACGAGGAAAACATAAATTCAATAATCGCGTTCTACAGATATGTCTACTACGATATCCTGAATACGGCGAAAATGCTGAAAAATCGAGCCGAGGCGATCAATAATGCGTAAGTTTAAGATATCGCTCAGCGAGTCGGTAGAACTAAAGCTTCCGCAGTACGATTATGTGAACGGAAGCACCAACAACGCGGAAATTGAAAAAATGAAAAATATACTAAGAAACGCTATAGCAAGCAGTCTTACCGAGCGCCAGCGTTACTGTATATGCCGTTATTATCTGGACGGGATAAAAATGAAAAAGATAGCGGAGGAGTTGAATATTTATCCCTCAACAGTATCAAGGCACATAGACAGCGCAAAACGTAATCTTAAAAAAATCGCTGATTGTTATTGCTGAAAAATTGTAAAAAAACAGGCTGACTCGAAATGAGTCAGCCTGTATTCGTTTAACGTGGTTTATATTTCGAAATCCTCTTTGCTGAACTTTTCCAGCATAGCTTCGCCTTTCGGCTCTCTTAAGGTGGGATTATAAAGAAATTTTCTGCATTTTCCGTCTTTTATCTCTCTTTTAGCGCTGCAAAAATAAGCGTCGCCGTCTTTATCGTATCTGTCGCAGTATTCGCAGTTTGGCTCAATGTTGTTGCCGAATAATTTTTTCTTCATAATTTCACCTTATTTTTCCTATAAAATTTATAAAAATTCTGTAAATAATATTTTATCATAGAATATTACATCTTGCAAGTTTTTAAAATTTGTTATAAAATGGTATTGGTGATAATTTGTGATTTTTAATAGCAACGTTATGAATATCAATAATACGGACTCTACTCCGTATCTTACTTATAAAAAGCTTGAGGATATTGATTTTATAAAGCACGGTTTTTCCACGCGCCTCGGCGGTGTCAGCAAGGGAATATTTTCCTCGATGAATCTGGCATTTAACCGCGGTGATAACAGACAAGACGTTGTGGAAAACTACCATAGGCTCTGCGACAGTATGGGTGTTGATTTCGACACGCTCACAGCCTCGGCTCAGGACCACCATACTTATGTAAGGGTTGTTACCTCGAAGGATTGCGGAATCGGTATTACAAGGCCCCGCGATATGCAAAGCGTAGACGCGCTTGTTACCGCCGAAAAAGACGTAACTCTTGTTACTTATTACGCCGACTGCACTCCGCTGTTCTTTGTCGATACCGAGAAAAGAGTAATCGCTTTAGCCCACGCGGGCTGGAGAGGAACTGTCGGCAGAATCGGCGGGAAGGTCATTGATAAAATGCGCTCTGAGTTCGGCTGTAACCCGAAAGATATCGTCTGCGCCGTAGGCCCCGCTATTTCCAAATGCTGTTACGAGGTCGATAAAGCCTGCGCCGACGAGTTTTATAATCTCAAGGATTTGGACAATACCAAATTTATATTTCCAAAAGAGAATAATAAGTATATGATAGATTTACTCGAAACTAATAAGCAGATTCTCCAAAGCGCTGGTGTGCCGAGTGAGAATATAACAGTCAGCGACCTCTGCACAAAATGTAACAGCGAGCTTTTATGGTCACACCGCGCGACAAACGGAAACCGCGGTACAATGAGTGCTGTACTGACAATAACGGAAAAATAAAAATTAAGGAATAGATATGAAAAAAGCAAGTTTAAAATTTACAGCGGTATTTTTAATATTGTTGTATACAATCAGTGTTTTTACAATTTCGGTATCAACGGCGGTATCGTATACCAACTCGAAGGGTACGGCAACCGTTGTATGCGGAAAGTACAAGAAAAAATTCAAAGCGAAAAAGTTCGGGCATAATTTCTCCAAAGCCCTGAACGAAGCGCTCAACACGGCGCGTAGAAAGGCGAAAGCCGATAAACCTGCCGTTGTTACGGTATCAAAGGGAAATTACAAGCTCGACCGCACGCTGAAAATCTACAGCAACACGACGCTTAACGCCAAGGGCTCGACCTTTAAGTACTACGGAAATCTGCTTCGTAACGGCTACAACGGCAAAGCGTCGAGAGCCTCTGGTTATAACGGAGCTTCCAATATTACAATTGACGGCGGTATCTGGGACGCCGCCGTACCGTACTCACAGGCGGGAACGGCTAACTGGCGTATTCAACATTCGACGCTCCGATTCGGACATTGTAAAAACATAATAATTCAGAACTGTGAATTCAGAAATAACTACAACTGCCACGATATCGAGTTCGGCGGGGTAAACAACGGCAAAATCACAAATTGTAAGTTCTACAACGATAAGCCCGTTAATACCTTCAAAAACGACGGCGGACGCGAGTCGATTCAGCTCGATGTCAACACCTCGGCCGCGATGCCCGAGTTCGGCAACTTCGATAACACGCCCACAAAGAACATAACCCTCAGCTACTGTGATTTCAAGAATAAGTTCAGAGCGATAGGAAGCCACCACGCCGTTTTAGGCAATCCCTTCGACAATATCAAGGTTCACCATAATAATTTCAGGGATATCGGCGGTATTACCGTATATTCCGTATATTGGACAAACTCAAAAATCTACAGCAATAATATGGAATATGTAGGCTTAGGCGTAGATATGCGCAATATGACTACGGGCACAGGCTATAACTTTAATAATACCCAAAACCTAACCGCCAAGCAGTGCAACAACGTAGTCGCAAATTCCCGTAATTATATCTATGATAATACAATTACGATACGAAAGAAAAACAACACCTATACCAGAGCCTGCGGGATCCGCGTTATGGGTGATTATTACAATAAACGCGACAAGGTCACAGGCGTAAAAGCGGGACAATACAATATTTATAATATTAACGTCGGTGTTAACGCCGTCGGTACTCCGATGCCGAACATAATAAAAGGCAACGTCGCTGTCGGTATTCAGCTTAATTACGCCGTTGACTCAGTCGTAAGCAATAACGAAATCAACGCGGGCGGCTCTGTTTCCGAAACCTCCAACGGTATCGAGATAAAGGGCAGTGAAAACGTAACCGTAAGCAATAACACCGTTAAAAAGGGTTACAAAGAAAAAGCCAGGGCTGTTTTCCTGACTACGACCGAGGCGGGCTTCGGCAACAAAAATATAACTGTCAGCGACAATAAGGTTTCCGATTTTTCGAGCTCAGGTATTTATGTCGACTCTGCTAATAATTCTTTAATCGAAAATAACAATGTCAGCAAAACGAGCGATATGGGCGTTTCCGTTAAGGAAAGCGTCAACACGAAAGTTGAAAGCAATACTATAAAGAATATAAAAACCTCCTCGGTATGCGTTTATTCCGACAGCAAAGCAACGGAAATAACAGGAAACGAGATTTCCTCCTCCGAGAAAACAGCGCTGAGGATTCGTGAATCCACCGACACGAAGATAAAGGGAAACAGCGTAACCGATTGCGGTGAATACGGCTGTCTTATTCGTGAATGTTCCAATACCGAGCTCGACGGCAACACGCTCAGCAACACAGCGTCATACGGCGTTCGCGTGAATTACGGCTCTAACGATACTAAGCTTTATAATAACACTATCTACTCTCCGAAAGCCGAATGTGTATATTTAAACAGCTCGAACGACGCTACTCCCGAGGTTGAGAAGAAGCTGGAGGTTTCCAACAACTACCTCGACACCTCAGAAAAAACAGCGGCTGTAGCTGTTTCCAAGGGCAACGTAGCCGCGCGGATTTATTCCAACTTCCGCAACGACGGCAAGGATATTTACTATTCGTTCAAAGGCGATGACGACGACAAATACAGAAAGGTTTACGTGCCGCTTTCGGTAGACGATTTATCCGTTGAGCGCTTCGACGAGTACAATCTTCTGAATTGGAACTCCTCGGAGAATAATATTTCCTACCGAGTTTACCGCGAGGACGAAACAGGCAGCAGCCTTATTTCCGATACTTCCGAAAAATACTGTATGGACAACGCTATCTATAAGGATCAGCCGACTACCGATTTCAGCGATGTTCTGCTCAGAAAAGAAACCAATAATCCTAAAATTAAAATATTATCCTATTCAGTTTCACCGTATAAAACGTTCTCGGATATAAAATATCTGGGTGAGCCGATTTCGGTCGATTTTGAGCAGGAATAAACAGCAATAATAAAAGAAAGGGCTGTCGCGTTGCGATAGCCCTTTATCTGTTGAATTTCACATTTTCAATTTTATATTCCCTGCCGTTGAGGTAATTGAGCCTGCCCGCGTCCGATTTAAAGTTGAACGCCAGTTTGTAGGCGTAAAGCGCCTGATACTTGCCCGAGTTTATGAAATTCTTTTTGCCCTTGCCGTATTTACTGTCGCCGACAAGCGGGTGGCCGATGTACGCCATATGCGCTCTTATCTGGTGAGTTCTGCCTGTGTGCAGATGAATCTCCGCCAGCGATGTTCTGCCGTCTGACTCAAGAATTTTATACTCGGTAATAATCTTTTTAGAACCGTCAACGGGTTTATTATAAATCCTGACGGTATTTTTACTGTTGTTTTTTATAAGGTAATCTATTAGAATACCGCTTTCGCGTTTCGGCTTGCCACACAACAGCGCGAGATAATACTTCTCGATTTCCCGAGTCCTCATTTTTTCGTTGAGCACTCTCAGGCTTTCCGAGTTTTTCGCCGCGATAACGATTCCGCCCGTGTTTCTGTCGATACGGTTAACAAGAGCGGGGGAGAACGAGTTTTCTCTCTCGGGATTATACTCGCCCTTATTATAAAGGTAGTGCTGAACCCTCATAACAAGGCTGTCAAAATGATAGCTCTTGTCCTGGTGGACGATAACACCCGGCTTTTTGTCGAGCAGTAAAATATTTTCGTCCTCATAAATAACGCTCAGCTTATCGGGAGCTTTAAGGAATTCATAATTCTTTTCAGGGTTTTCCTCGAAAAACTCGTCCTTTATATATAAGGTGAGCACGTCACCCGCCTTAATAAAATCGGCTTTGTCGCACTTTTTGCCGTTGAGCTTGATATATTTAGTTCTTATGTACTTGTACAAAAGCGACTTCGGCATAGTCTTAAACCGCTTCGAAAGAAACTTGTCGAGCCTTTGACCGCCGTCGTTTTCTTTGATCTCTATAGTTCTCATATCCATATTATAATATCGTTATATGAAAAATGCAAATGTAAATTTTTAAAAACCCGATTATCGCTTTATACTCGTTAAAGAAACAATAACAATACAAACAAATTTATCAATTTTATAAAAATTTGTGCAAAATGACGAGTGAATAATTCTTTAAAAGTAAAGTGACTTCCATAGTACTTGCTGTACTTATGGTAGTTTCTATGATGTCTGTTATGGGCGTTGCTTCCGCTTCGGCTTATGACACTTTCGGAGAGCTTGACGCTGCTATCAGAGCAGGCGGAACAATCACTCTTGATAATGACTTAACTTACAGCGGTTTTCTTTATGTTCCTGCCGGTAAGACAGTGACTCTCGACCTTGCGGGTCATAAGATTGAGTCTACAAATGATTGCGCTATTAAGAGCGTTGGCACACTTACAATCAAAGATACAGTAGGTGGCGGCGGAGTTGTAGCTCAGGAATGTTGCGTTTTAGCTACTTCAAATGCAAAAACAACTATTAATAGCGGTACATTTACAGCTAAGGATAACGCTGTATTTATGGGTAACGGTACATCAGGCAAAGGCGGTTGTACATGGTACATCAAAGGCGGTACTTTTAACGCTTCTATCCAGTCTCCCGGTTACACAGCTTGTGGTATCTATGCTCCTAACGATGATACATGGAACATCAGCGGCGGTACATTCAACGTAACAAACGGTGTAGGTATCTGCCAGCGTGCAGGTACGGTTAAAGTTACCGGCGGTACTTTCAACGTAACAGGCGACGGCACTTTGGGTAAAGTAGGCGACTCAAAAGTAGTAGTTCCCAGCGGTACAGCTGTTGTATACGACAGTAAAGCTAATTATCCCGAGCAGAAGGATACAGCTAAAACAACTGTAACAGCAGGTACATTTAACACAGCTCAGTCTCCTGTAACTCAGGTTAAGGCTGACGGCGACGCTACACGCGTTACAGTATCCGGCGGTACATTTGGTACTGAGCCCGCAACAGAGTTCGTCGATCCTGTTTATCAGTATGACGATGCTACAGATAAGATTGTTGCTAAGGAAGGTCTCACAGCTGAATGGGAGTGGGTTGGTTCCACAAGCGCTTCCTATCGCTATCAGGCTCAGTTAACCCTTAAGGACGGAGACACAACTGTTTACACTAAAGCTTACAACCCGACAATCGCGGCAAATGCAGACGGCAGCTTTACATACTCATGCAAGGCTCAGAAGGTTGCAGGTATTTCATACGGTCCTATTGCTGACAAGAACGTAGCGGCTGGCTTTGAAATTTTGACAGGTCCTGAGCTCAATGCGGCTGCAAAAGTAGCAGGCGAATGGACATTAGGCGCTGATATTTCCTATGCTTTCGTTACTGTTTCCAACGGCTTTAAGCTCGACGGACAGAATCATACCATTACTTCCAATAATTCAATGTTACCTTCCAACTTTATGTTCCAAGTTAAAGACAAGGACACAAAATTTGAGCTTAGCAACGTAACACTTGATGGTGATAACGGAAGGTATGGTGCTGTTTCCGCTTATGATTCAAAGAGCAAAGGAAATAACCCCAACTGTGAAATTACTCTCAATAATGTTACAATCAAGAATTTTAACAACAAATCTGACTACACAGGCGCTGTTTACGCGTTTGGTACATCAACCGTAAATCTTAATAATTGTACAATAACAAACAATAAGGTTAAGACTACAAACGTTAAAGTTGACGGTAAAGCTGTTCCTGATGAAGACGCTGCGGCAAACTCAGGTAAATCTGTATGGGCAGGCGCAAAGGCTACTGTAAATATCAACGGCGGTACTTACGACGAGATTCTTCTCCACGGCGGTACAGCTAATACAACAATTGAAGGCAACGCTACAGTTGATACTGTAAGATTTGGTTTTACAAACAGAACTGAAGACAGCACAAATATGCAGGCTGTTATCAACGACGCTACAGTTAATTCTGTAGAAAAGTACACAGATTTCACTCCTGAGAATGTTGTAATGGATCCTGCACAGGCTACAATAGGCGCTCCCGCAGGTTATGAGTGGGAAGATACCGAAACAACGGGAATGAAGACTCTCGTTTCTACGAACCCGCTCAGCCCCGTAGTTGCTGATAGTCCTTCCGACGGAAACGCGTTTGAATTAAACTGCAAATACCTCAACGGTACGCTTCTCGGCGTTCAGTTAAAGACAAAAGCTGGTGAAGATACAAGTGATCAGGAAAATGGTGACCATAGAGATTTACGTTATGTAGCTGTTATTGCTAAATCTCTTATTGATGATCCTGAAGTAACTGATTACGGTTTTGTACTCGCAAAGGTTGGAACTGGTAAGACTACATCAAATACCAACTTTAATAATCTTAGAGCTAACTGGGGTAACGGTGAAAAGACTATCTCAGCTAAGGGTACTTACAACAACGTATGCGGCAATGAAGCTTACGGCGATCCTGCAAATAATACTACAACTTATAAGTATGTAACATGCGCTGTTAACGGTGTAGATACCAATTCTAAGATTGCAGCTCGTTTCTATGTTGTTAAAAACGGCAAGACTTATTATGCTAAGTACGCTCAGTATAATTACAATTTTACAGGTTGCACTGCGGGAATTACCGCTGCTGGTGCAGTAAATTAAGGGAGGAGATAAAAATGAAAAAATTATACACATCTCCTACAGTTACAGTAGAAGAACTCGCTAAGGTTGACGTGCTCAGCACTTCAACAGAGCAGCAGAATAGCAATAACTTTGGCGGTGCCAAGAGAGATAATATCAACCAGATGGCTAAGACTATCGGCGATATGTCTGGACTGCTGTAATCCTTAAGGATAATAGTTTACAATTGAGCGGAGGGGAAACCCTCCGCTTTTTTGCGGTTAGGGCAAAGGGCTAAGGGCATAGGGTAAAGGGAAGGACGGGAAGAAAAGTTGATAAAACAATAACCTTCTATTCCCGACCGAGTTTATAAGCTTCGCAAGCGGAGCTTGTATAATAAATATGGTCGGGACACCGAGTTTTCTAACTAATCCGAGCTGTTTACACGACATTTAATTGCAAATTATTAATAGTCCGTTCTATCTGCCTAACAATCCCTTAGTCCTAATAACCTTTTTAACCCGCCGTTGATGACGGTTTAGCTATGTGCTAAACCTTACCAAAGGCGGCTTTGGCTGTCGTGGCTCGCGACGCTTCTCGCTTAAAATTAATTTTTGTAACATTTCTCCTGTAGCAAAATAGTATATACAGGGTGATTTAATGAAAACATATCGAAGTCAGATTAATAAAGCGCTTTGTTTCGGAACGGGGCTTTTGCTCGCTTCCGTTCTGCCGTGTCGGTGGGTTCTGATTATTTCATTAGTCACAACCGTATTTTTAGCTTGGTCAATATGCAGGGGGTAGATTATGAAAGTCGTACTTATCGAAAATCCAAAGTTCATATCTTTCTTTTTAAGAAAGCTGTTTGGAATAAAAAAGATACCTCAAATTGATTAAAAGTGTAAAAACACGAATAAAAAACGAGCGTCATATATGCAAACTGCCAAACTTTGCGTATATGGCGTTTTTTCTATTGATAAAAAAACTCAAATAATGTATAATATTTTTATTAATATTAAAGGAGTTTTGTTTATGAAATTAACGAGAAAAGCTATTTCGCTGTTATTAGCTGTGCTTATCGTAGCTTCCTGCGCTTGTGTCGCGGGTATGTCCGCTTCAGCGGCAGGCGGTACGCTCGCGAAGTATTACACCACTAACAGCGGCGGAAAAGCGGGTATGAAAAAGACGATTACAATCGACGGAGACGGCAGCGACTGGACTGACGATATGAAAATCGCTTCATCAGGCGCTTGGGACGTAGCTAACCACTGGAAGGGCGCTCACGAAAACTGCCTTATCGACGCGGCAGGACTTTATGCCGCGTGGGACAGCTCCAACCTCTACATCGGTATGCAGTATGTAAATACTACAGATACATGGCAGAACGCCGGCGACGCTTCTCTTATGGACGGCGGTAAAATGGGTGACTTACACCTCGTTCTCGCGCTCAGCGTAAATCCGTCCTCAACGGGACTTAGCGGTAGGATAGCCACTGATAAACCGTCTGATAAACCCGTGTATATTTGGGGCGATCAGATCGACTATAAATCCCATGTTGATCACCTGTTTTATATGAGCACAAAGGCTGGTACGGGTACTCCCGGGCACTTCACGGTTGCGGATTCTTCGGGTAATTCCGACTATACGACTCACTGCGGTAACTTCGCTAAAGAGGGTATCGAGTATAAAATGTACGACGGAAACGTAGGCAGCACAATCTGGGGACTTAATGATTCTCAATCGCCCGATGATGTATGCTCCGACGCGGCTGACTGGGTTGACTACAAGACATATAAGGGAAGCAAGGGCGTACATGACACCAAGTACGACAGCTTCTATGAGATAAAAATTCCTTTCTCGGTTCTCGGTATAACCGAAAGCCAGCTTACCTCAAAGGGTATCGGCGCTATGACGCTCTGCGGCAGAGGTGAATCAGCTCTTGACTGTTGCCCGTTCGACCTCAGTATGGTAGATAACGTTAAGGGTGATTACGCTCAGGATCCCAGTACCTCTCACGAGAAGGACGACGTAGATGAAATTACCGCTCCTCTCGCCAGAATCGGTAAGGCTGACGGAAGTGTGGGCCCGATCGAAACTCCTACGGAAGCTCCCACAGACGCTCCTACAGATCCTGTGATCGATACCGAACCTCCCACAGATCCCGCTCCTATAGTTACACAGCCCGAGCCTACATCAGCTCCCGTTCCCGCTAAAGAATATACCTACGGCGACGCTAACGGCGACGGCGTTGTAAGCATTAAGGACGCGACCGCGATTCAGAAGCATATCGCGAAGCTCGAGCAAATCGCCGAGGAATACGCTGATTGCGCCGACGTAAACGGCGACGACCAGATTTCTATTAAAGACGCTTCGTGCGTTCAGAAGTATATCGCTAAGCTCGACGGAGCAGGATATACAGGTCAGAAATTCACAAAATTCGCATAATATTTATAAAAACATAACCCGCTCGTGATTGAGCGGGTTATTTTTCTTGTTTTGCTTTCGCTTCACGCTTTAAACAGGTTGACTATTTTATTGTGTTGTGTTATACTAATTTGCGAATTATTCGCAAATTGATGTAAAGGTGAAGTGTATGCCTCAATTATCATGTAAAAAACTCTGCTTAGGTTATGACGGCCGTGAAATCGTTCATAATCTGAATTTTTCAATAGAAAAGGGCGATTATCTCTGCATAGTCGGTGAGAACGGCTCAGGTAAGACCACGCTTATGAAAACGATTCTCGGACTGCAGCCGCCTGTCAGAGGTAAGGTGGAGACCGATTCGTCTTTAAAAAAGAACGGTATAGGTTATCTCCCGCAACAAACTCTCGTTCAGCGGGATTTTCCCGCGTCTGTGTGGGAAATAGTTCTCTCGGGCTGTCAGAACAGGGGAGGCTTCCACCCTTTTTATAATAAAGCCGATAAAAAGCTCGCTGAGGAAAACCTCGCTAAACTTGGGCTTTCCGATATGAAAAAGCGTTGTTACCGCGAGCTTTCGGGAGGTCAGCAGCAGCGGGTGCTTTTAGCAAGAGCGCTGTGCGCCGCTTCGGATATATTGCTTCTCGACGAGCCCGTAACGGGACTTGATCCAAAGGTGACAGAGGAGCTGTACAGCTTTATCGAGAACCTTAATAAAAATGATAATATTACTATTATTATGATTTCCCACGACGTGCAGGCGGCGCTTAAATACGCCGATAAAATCCTGCATATAGGCGGTAAAACATTTTTCGGAACTAAAGAAGAATACCTCGAAAGCGAGATTTCCGACAGCTTTACAAAAGGGGGTACGCTGAATGACTGATTTTATTTCTACGTTATCCCAGTATTTAAGCTACCCGTTTGTATGGTACGCCGTAGTTGTAGGCGCGCTTATCGCGCTTTGTTCCTCGCTTTTGGGCGTAACGCTTGTTTTAAAGCGGTTTTCCTTTATCGGCGACGGACTTTCCCACGTAGCGTTCGGAGCGATAGCGATAGCCTCGGTAATTAACCTTACCAATAATATATTTTTTGTTCTCGCTATTACCGTAATCTGCGCTATATTGCTATTGAGAACAGGTCAGAACACAAATATAAAGGGCGACGCCTCAATCGCGATGATTTCCGTCGGTGCTCTGGCGGTCGGTTATCTTCTGATGAATATTTTCTCTACCTCCTCAAATTTATCGGGAGACGTATGCTCCACACTTTTTGGCTCAACCTCAATATTAACGCTCACGAGTACGGAGGTAACTGTCTGCGCGGTGTTGTCGATAATCGTTGTCGCGGTGTTTATATTGTTTTATAACAAGATTTTCGTGGTCACCTTTGACGAGAGCTTTGCCGACGCGGTAGGTACGCGCTCAAGGCTTTATAACTTACTGATTGCCGTTATTATCGCGTTTATTATCGTGCTCGCTATGAATTTAGTAGGCTCGCTTTTGATTTCCGCGCTCGTGATTTTCCCCGCGCTGTCGGCTATGAGAGTATTCAAGAGTTTTAAAGCCGTTACCGTCTGTTCCGCCTTTATCTCGGTAGTATGCGCTTTGCTCGGAATTCTGGTATCAATAGTTTTCGCGACACCCGTAGGCTCTACGATCGTCGCGGTCGATATCTTTGTATTTTTTGTTTTCTTTATTGTCGGTAAATTTAAAAAAGCATAATATTTCATTAGAATTAATTGAACTGCTGTAAAACTTCGGTTTTGCGGCAGTTCTTTTGTCATAAAAACATACACTGTTGAATAAACTCTAACAGCAATAAAAAGGAGAGAAAAATCTATGGAATATGATTTAAAAAAGACTGCTGTCGGAGTAATAAGCAAATCGCTCGACGCTGTATCCGAACAGCCTGTCGATATCGACTTTACGTTACCTGACTATTGTTCGGATATTGAAAAAATACTTCGGTGCAGAATAATACCGAAAATCTATAACCGAAACCTCAGCGGCGGACAACTTCAGATTGACGGAACAACCGTTGTTAATATTATTTATACCGACTCAAAAAACAACGTCAGAGCGTGCGAACAGTCGATTCCCTTTAACGCCTCGTTCAGCTTAAAGGATATTCCCGACAATCCCGTAATTGAAACCTATACAAAATGCGAGTATCTTAACTGCCGACCGTTATCACCGCGCAGACTGACCGTGCACGGAGCGTTCTCGCTATACGCGAAGGTAAACTCAAAGGGCTCACTCGAGCTTTATTCGCCCGAAAGCGACAGCCCGCTTGAATACAATACAAAGGATATAACCGTTTCTACGGTGTCGGCTTTGTGTCAGGAGCAGTTTTCAGCGGGCGACGAGCTTAGGGTAGTTAATAAACCGCCCGTAGAGCTTGTACTCGACAGCGACGTTAGAGCTAATATTACCGATTATAAAATAATACCCGACAAGCTTATGTTCAACGGTGAATTGAACGTGAGGCTTTTGTACCTCAGCGGCGGCGATAAAAGCTCTGTCGAACAGGTGGATTACTCAATTCCGTTCTCTAAAATTGTAGATTGTAACGGACTTGACGAAAACACTAACGCCGCCGTAAGTCTTTCGCTGTTGTCCTACGACGTCCGTTTAAAATCGGATATTCTTTCCGAAAATCCCGTAGTTAATATAGACAGCAGACTCTGCGCTACGGTAACAGGCTTTGAAAATGAGAACGTTACAATAGTACTTGACGCCTACAGCACTGATTATCCCGTTGAGCTTGATAAGTGCCGCGCGACAGTGGCTCAGAATACCGATATTATTGAGGACACCTTTATGTTCAAGGACTCAGTTTCCGATTGCGACGTTAACGAGGTAATAGACTTCAACGTAAAATATACGCTTAACAATTATAAAATTGACCAAGATAAAATCAAGCTGTGCTCCAAGCTTAATATATGTATTTTAGCTCTCAACAAAGACAATGAACCCGAGTACATAGAGCGTTCGCTTGAATTTGTTAAGGAAATAGACAATATCGGTTTTAATAATATAGTCAGCGCTTCGGCACAGATTATGAGCGTAAGCTACAGAATGGCGGATAACGGCGTAATTGAACTCAGGTGTGAAATCAAATACACGGTAGTTGTCGAGGATAAAACTACCTACACAATGGTAAAATCAATAATAGTTGACGATGATACCAAGCTTCAGAAGCGATGTTCGGCTTTGGTATTGTATTTTGCCGATAAAGGCGAGAGCTTGTGGGATATAGCCAAGCGCTACAATACACGCAAAAAACTAATTCTCGAAGAAAACTCACTGGATAACGATACCCTCGAAAAAGCGGAAATGATTTTAATTCCGCTGGTGTAAAGGAGAACAGAAATGGAAGAAAGATCAGTTTATAAGGATATATCCCGACGTACAAACGGCGACGTATATGTCGGAGTTGTAGGGCCTGTTAGAACAGGAAAAAGCACATTTATTAAAAGATTTATGGATATGGTGGTTTTGCCAAACATAAAGGACGAGGGCGTGTACAACCGTACTGTCGATGAAATCCCGCAGTCCTCGGCAGGCAGAACAATTATGACCACAGAACCGAAGTTTATTCCCGAGGAAAGCGTTTCCGTAACCTTGTCCGACAAGGCTAATTTCAATATACGAATGGTAGATTGCGTCGGCTATATTGTAAACAGCGCTCTCGGTTATATCGAGGAGGACGCTCCCCGAATGGTAAAAACGCCTTGGTTTGAGGAGGAAATACCTTTTGAAAAAGCCGCCGAGCTGGGTACTAAAAAGGTTATTACCGATCACAGTACAATCGGACTTGTTATTACGACCGACGGCTCGATTACCGATTTGCCTCGTGAGGAATACGCGGAGGCTGAAAAAAGAGCTATCGACGAGCTAAAATCAATTAACAAACCATTTATCGTGCTCCTCAACTGTATTAATCCCGCTTCTCCCGCTTCTGTTGAGCTTTCGAATGAGCTCGCGGCAAAATACCAGATTCCCGTAATCCCCGTTAACTGTATGGAGCTTGACGAAACGGAAATAAAACGAATACTTGCTCAGCTTTTGTTTGAGTTTCCGATAAGAGAAATCTCGGTCGATATACCGAAATGGGTTGTAACGCTCCCCAAGGATAACGAAACAAAATCAGCGGTTTTTGAGAAAATAAGAAGCTCAGCCTCAAAAATCGACAAAATCCGTCAGATTCAGGACGCGCTTAATGAAATAGCGGACTGCGAGTATATAGAATACACCAGGCTTACCGATTTGAACCTCGGTAAGGGAGAGGCGAATGTTTCGGTCGCTATTCCCAAAAAGTATTTTTATAGCGTGCTTTCCGAACGCGCGGGACTTGATATTAACGACGAATGCTCGCTTTTAGACTGTGTATCGGAGCTGTCGACAAAACAGCGCGAGTTCGATAAAATCGCGGCGGCGTATCAGCAGGTGCAGGATACGGGTTACGGTATAGTTATGCCTACAATGGAGGAGCT
This sequence comes from uncultured Ruminococcus sp., assembly GCA_902797225.1. GTDB lineage: Bacteria > Bacillota > Clostridia > Oscillospirales > Acutalibacteraceae > Ruminococcoides. Next base: position 55,618 of record CADBSD010000019.1, read on the forward strand.
GTCGCTTGAAGAACCTCAGATTATTAAGCAGTCGGGTAAATACGGAATCCGTCTTAAAGCCTCAGCACCGTCTATTCATATGATGAAGGTCAACACAAAAACCGAGGTAACGCCGATTGTCGGAAGCGAACAGCAGAGTCAGGAGCTTGTTGCGTATATGCTTAAAGAATTTGAGGAAGACCCCGCGAAAATCTGGGAATCCAATATTTTCGGAAAAAGCGTTCACGAGCTTGTTAACGAGGGACTTCATAATAAGCTATACCGTATGCCGAGCGACGCGAGGGCGAAAATAGGGGAAACAATCGAGAAAATCACCAACAACGGCTGTAACGGATTGATTTGTATAATACTCTAATAAGTGTACAAATAATTAGAGCTGACATTTTAAAAACTGTAAAAGTTAACAAAATATTAAAAAATTAAATAAATTCCGTTGAAACTTACCCCCATATTAAGTATAATTATATAGTATTATACGATTAATATGGGGGTATCTGTATATGGATATGATGAATAAGTTTACAATATCCGCTTCGATGCTTTTGACAGGCTTTTCAATTGTATTTGCCGTGTTGATTTTTTTGATTTTTATAATCTGGCTTTACGGCAAAATAATCACCACAGCTCAGAATAAAGCGATAGAAAAGAAAAACGCCAAAATCAAAGCGGAAGTTAATGAGAGCAAACAAAAGCCGAAGGCTGTTGTTAAAAAGGCAGAAACTCCCGTTAAAGAGGAAAGCGGACTATCCGACGAGATTGTTGCCGTTATTTCGGCGGCGGTTTACAGTATGTACGGTTCTACCGATAAGGTTAAGATAAAAAGCATAAAAAAATCAGGCGCGCGTTCCGCGTGGTCTAACGCGGGTGTTCTTAATAACACCAGACCGTTTTAACTTTGGAGGTAACTGTTTATGGAAATTCTTGAAAGATTTTTAAAGGCTCTCGAGGGTATTTTTACAGGCTCGGGACTTATGACGCTTAACTGGCAAAACTACGTGATGATTGGCGTAGCCTGCGTGCTTTTCTATCTCGCGATTAAAAAGCAGTATGAGCCGCTTTTGCTTCTTCCGATTGCTTTCGGTATGCTTCTTGTAAACCTTTATCCTTCTATTATGGCGGCTCCCGAAACAACTCTTATGAGCGCTAAGGATTGCATAGCCGCTAAGGGTACTACCGATGGTTACGCGGTTACGATGATTGGTAATGTGAAGTATTACAACGTTCCGCACTACGGCGGCTTGTTCTATTATCTTTATCAGGGCGTAAAGCTCGGTATTTATCCTCCGCTTATATTCTTAGGTGTAGGCGCTATGACCGATTTCGGACCTCTTATCGCTAATCCCAAGAGCTTTATATTAGGCGCGGCGGCTCAGATTGGTATTTTTATAACCTTTATCGGAGCTATTTTCTTAGGCTTTACAGACGCCCAGGCGGGAGCTATCGGTATTATAGGAGGCGCTGACGGTCCTACGGCGATTTATGTTACCACAAAGCTTGCCCCCGAGCTTTTGGGCTCTATCGCGATAGCGGCGTACTCGTATATGGCGCTTGTGCCGATTATTCAGCCGCCTATTATGAAGGCGCTTACCACAAAGAAGGAGAGAGCTGTCCGTATGGAGCAGCTTCGTCCCGTATCCAAGCTCGAGAAAATAATATTCCCGATTATTATCGTTATCGTTATCTCGATTCTTTTACCCGACGCCGCTCCGCTTGTCGGTATGCTGATGTTTGGTAACCTTATTAAGGAATCAGGCGTCGCGGACAGACTTTCAAAAACAGCTCAGAACGAGCTTATGAATATAATTACTATCTTCCTCGGAACTACCGTAGGCGCTACAGCCACAGGTACGAACTTCCTGTCGTTCGACACAATTAAGATTATTGTGCTCGGACTTCTGGCGTTTATGATGGGTTCGGCTTGCGGAGTACTTTTCGGAAAGATTATGTACAAGGTAACGGGCGGTAAGGTTAATCCTCTTATCGGCTCAGCGGGCGTATCCGCCGTACCTATGGCGGCGCGTGTATCACAAAGGGTAGGACAGGAGGAAAATCCCGGAAACTTCCTGTTGATGCACGCTATGGGACCGAACGTCGCGGGCGTAATCGGTTCGGCTGTCGCGGCAGGCGTACTGCTTAACGTCTTAAAATAATAGATATACTATCTCGAATAATTAACGCCGATGCACAAAAAGCGTCGGCGTTTTTTGTTAATTATTACTAAGATATAAAGTAATTATAATTCTAAATTAGAAATATATTTTTTGGTGTTTAGTATATAATCTATATATATGTGTAATTGGGAGGTATAATATGCCTAAGGATTTAACTCCTCAAAAGATTTTTTATATGCTTTTGAGGCATGTAAAGCTTATATTATTGATTACCGCTCTGGTAACGCTAATCGCGTACGGATATTCGAGCTTTTTCATTACGCCCGTATATTCCGCGTCCTCGATGATTCTTATACAGAGCTATAATAATGACGCTACAGTAAAAACAAGAGCTACTCAGTATTACCAAACTCAGCCGGGCAGGGTTGCCGTAAGCGATATCCAGCAGTCCGCCTCGCTCGCTTCAAGCTGTGTTATTCTGTTTTCAAATATGCCTGAAATGACATCTTTAATGACAGGCGCGAGCGCGACCTTTGAGCAGGTTGAGGAGTCCAACTTTATTAAAATCAATACAACTTCCTCCAATCCTCAGGTTGCGGCTAATGTTGCTAATCAGCTTGCCGATCAGGCTCCTAAATGCTTTGCCGATATGTATGGTAAGGGAAACGGTAAGGTCGATAAAATCAAGGGAGCTTCCGCTCCGTCGACTCCTACATCTCCGAATGTTAACCAAAACACTCTGTACGGACTCGCTATCGGTTTTATTATCGGCGTATTGCTTTCGTTTATGCTTGAAATCATCGATACAACTCTTAAACCTGGCGACGATCTCGCCAAGATGTACAATATCCCCGTATTCGCGGAGATTGTCGATTTCGAGAAAGTGGGGTAACGCGATATGAAAATTAAATTACCCGGACAGAAAAGGCGAGAGGAAAAGGCGATTAACGAAAGCCGCACAAAAGAGAAAAAGAATAATAAAAGCGAAAAAAACGTCCTTTCCGAAAAAAGTAAATTCGCTATAGTTGAGGCGTATAAATCAGCTCGTACAAATATTATGTTCTCTCTTTCAGCGTCGGAAAAGAAGGCTTTCGCTATAACCTCCTACGCAAAGGGCGACGGAAAAAGTACAGTTGCGGCGAACCTCGCTATTTCATTCTCAAAAATGGGAAAAAAGGTTATTCTTATCGACTGCGACCTTCGACGTCCTAACCTTCATAATATTTTAAAATTGGAAAACAAAGCGGGCTTTTCAGATATGGTCGGCAGAATGGTAGTTTTTGATGATGTAGTGAATCGCGACGTACTGCCTTGCCTTGACGTTCTTACCTCAGGTACAATCCCACCTAATCCCTCTGAGCTTATCTGTTCTCCCGAGGTTGTAAGATTTGTGGAACGTCTTAACCGCGAGTATGATTATATTATCTTCGACTCGCCGCCTGTCGGCGTAGTAGCGGACGCCCTGCTTCTGAAAGAGTACATAGCGGGATATATCCTTGTTACCCGTGAGCGTAAAACAACTCACGGTGATATTGAGAAGCTTCTCCAGAATATTAAGGTAACTGACGCTAAACCGCTCGGATTTATACGAGTAGGCGTTACCCACGAGGGCAAGCGCGGCAGGAGAGGTTATTACTATTATTACTATTATCAGTATTATTAATATTTGCAATTTGGGAACAGTGCTTTCGCGCTGTTCCTTTTGTTATAGTAACCTTTACTTATTATATTAATATACTAAAGTATGGATTTAAAAAGGTTTTTTGTATATTTTTAACGTAAAACGCAAGTCGGCTTTAAAAAACTTGCATTTTAGCCTGTTTTGTTGTAGAATGTTATCGGTAATTTGAAATAATTTCTTTAGGAGTAATCATAATGGGTTATTTAAAAATGTCTAAGGACGAACTAAAAAAAGAGAGAGAAGCTCTCCTCAAGCAGTATGAGGACTACAAGGGTAAAGGACTTTCGCTTAATATGGCGAGAGGCAAGCCTTCTCCCGAACAGCTCGATTTATCTCAGCCGCTTTTTGATTCCTTAAAAAGCACCGATTCTTACTTTTCCGACGACGGTACCGATTGCCGTAACTACGGCGGCTTTGACGGAATCGTAGAATGTAAGCATCTTTTTGCCGACATTCTTGAAACGAGCGCGGATAATGTATTTGTCGGCGGAAACTCCAGCTTAAATATGATGTTTGATACTATTTCCTGTTTTATGACCGCTTCAATTTACGACGATACATTACCCTGGCACGATGTAAAGGACAGAAAATTCTTATGCCCCGTACCCGGTTATGACCGTCATTTCGGCGTAACAGGTTATTTCGGCTTTGAAATGATTCCCGTTCCTATGAATGAGGACGGTCCCGATATGGACGTAGTCGAAAAGCTTGTGTCCGAGGACGAGAGTATAAAGGGTATCTGGTGTGTTCCGAAATATTCCAACCCTACGGGAATAACATATTCAGACGAGGTTGTAAAGCGTTTCGCCGCTTTAAAGCCCGCTGCAAAGGATTTCCGTATAATGTGGGATAACGCTTACGCTATTCACGATGTGACCGATACTCCCGATACGCTTTTAAGCATTATCGACGAGTGTAAAAAGACAGGTAACGAGGATTTACCGATTCTTTTCTGTTCAACCTCAAAAATCACATTCTCAGGTTCGGGTGTTGCCGCTTTAGCCGCTTCACCGCTAAATATGAAGGTTCTTAAAAAGAGACTTACATACGCCACAATCGGCTATGATAAGCTTAATATGTTAAGACATACGCGTTTCTTTAAGAATTACGACGGTCTTAAAGAGCATATGAAAAAGCATAAAAATCTTTTGGCTCCTAAATTCAAGGTTGTTATCGATTCCCTTAACAACGAGCTTAAGGACGCTGAAATCGCTGACTGGACCAACCCTAACGGCGGTTATTTTGTGAGCGTCAACGTATATAAGGGTACCGCGAAAAGAGTTGTTGAGCTTTGTAAAGAGGCGGGCGTGGTTCTTACGGGAGCGGGCGCTACCTATCCCTACGGAAACGATCCTGACGACAGTAATATCCGCGTGGCTCCTTCGTTCCCGACTGTTTCGGAGCTCGAGACAGCTATGGATATTTTCTGTGTTTGCGCTAAGCTCGCGGCAATAGAAAAAATCATCTGATAGATAAGTGCACAGATTTTTTGCTGTAAATTTGTCTATTTTGTAAAATTAATTACTAAATAACCAATATAATATTGACTTTTATCTAAAAAAAAAGTATAATAACTCTGTTACGTCTGTATGTATGTGTACGTGGCAGAGTTATTTTGTCGTTACATACGGATTTGATTAAACATTTGGAGGTCTTATGGCATGAAAAGAATCCCAAAGCCGGTATTTTTCATCGTTGCTGTATTAATCCTTCTGTTTTCCTATTCGGCTATATTCGGCGTAAGCTATTATGTAGGCGATAATAAGGAAACAATTTGCAAGGGTATTACAGATATTCGATGGGGAACAGATATCCGAGGCGGCGTAGAAGCTACCTTTGAGCCGGCGAATAATTACAACGCGACTGACGCTCAGCTCGACTCGGCGAAAGCTATTATTGAAACACGTATGGTTTCGCAGGGTATTACAGATTACGAGCTTTACGCCGACTACAACACCGACCGTATCATCGTTCGTTTCCCGTGGAAAGAAGATGAGAAGGATTTCGACGTTGAGAAGGCTATCGAGGAAATCAGTTCAACGGCCGCGCTTACGTTCCGTCCCGGTAACAGTTATGAAAAAACATCTATCGGTTCTGACGGTAAGTATGTAAACTCGGTTCCCAAGGACGACACCAAGACTGTTCTTATGGACGGTTCAGCGGTTAAAAAAGCTGAGGCGGGAATTGATTCCAGCCAGGGAAATAACAAGAAATCTAACTATGTTGTATCCCTTGAGTTAAACGATAAGGGCGCGAAAACTTTCGCTGACATCACAGAGAAATACACCGGTAAGGTTGTAAGTATCTGGATGGACGATATTATGCTTTCCGCTCCTACAATTCAGGAGAAGATCGCAGGCGGTAAGGCGCAGATTTCGGGCGACTTCACAGCTGAGGAAGCAACTGCTCTCGCTCAGAAGATCAACGCCGGTGCGCTTCCCTTTAAGCTCAAGACATCGTCTTACGGTTCTATCTCGGCATCCCTCGGTGAAAACTCACTCCAGGCTATGGCGTACGCGGGTATTATCGCGATTATCTTAATTTCAATCTTTATGATTGTTATGTATCGCTTACCCGGCTTTATCGCTGTAATCGCGCTTTTAGGACAAATGGGTATCACAATAGCCGCTATCTCGGGCTATTTCCCCGTATTCAATTCCTTTACAATGACGCTACCCGGTATCGCGGGTCTTATCCTTTCAATCGGTATGGGTGTTGACGCGAACGTTATCACATCAGAGCGTATCAAGGAAGAAATGCGCGGCGGACGTACATTGGACGGCGCTCTCGACAGAGGTACCAAGAGTTCATTGTCCGCTATCGTCGACGGTAACATGACAATCATTATCGTTGCTATTATCTTACTGTTAGTATTCGGTCCGTTCAACGTTCTTTCGTTTATCTTCGGTCAGTCTACAACAGGTACTATTTACTCATTCGGTTACACACTTCTTATCGGTGTAATTTCTAACTTTATTATGGGCGTAGGTCTGAGCCGTGTAATGCTCAGAGCTGTAGCGGGTTATAAATTCGCGCGTCATAAGTGGCTGTTTGGAGGTGTTAAGAATGGCGAGTAATATCAAGAAGAAAACACTCGAGGAAAAACTCCAGGTCAACGGCAAAAAGCCCAAGGATTTTATAGGTTCAAGAAAAATATACTTCGGAATATCATTAGCTATTATACTTATCGGTATTGTATGTAACTTTATTTTCGGTACAACGCTTGATATCCAGTTTACAGGCGGTTCAATGCTTAAGTACAGCTACACAGGCAGCCTTAAGGATTCCGAGCTTAAGTCACTTGTACAGGAGAAAACTCCCGACGATGTAGTTACATTCTCCGATTCTAAAGACCTCGTTAACAATAAAAACGTATTAACGGTTCAGTTCTCGGGAACAACAACTATTTCGACAAAGCTCCAGAAGACTATTACTGACAGTATTCAGAAGGCGTTCCCCGACAACAACTTTACACTTGAGCAGAGTAGCTCGGTTGACGCTACAATGGGCGCGAGCTTCCTTTGGAAATGTATCGTGGCTGTTGCTATCGCTGGCGCGTTAATGGTTCTTTACGTAACGCTTCGATTCAAGAAAATCGGCGGTCTTTCCGCTGGTGTTATGGGACTTGTAGCGCTGTTCCACGATATAGCGATTATCTACTTCTTCTATGTAATCTTCCGTATGCCGATTGACTCGAGCTTTATGGCGGTTGCTCTTATGATTCTCGGTTACTCTTTGAACGATACAGTAGTTGTATACGACCGTGTTCGTGAGGAGAGAAAGAACTTAGGCTACAAGGCTGATATCGCTGATGTGTTCAACCTTGCCGCTACAAAGGTTATGCGTCGTACAATTATTACTTCAATCACAACAATAACCGCGGTAGTAATTGTATTCATTGTCGCTGTTATCTATAACCTCGATTCTGTTAAGGCGTTCGCGCTTCCGATGATTGTAGGTCTTGTTTCAGGTTGTTATTCTTCACTCTGTATCGCAGGTCCTTTATGGGTTATGTGGAAGAAAAGACCTAACCAGAAGAAAAAATAAATCACAAAACTCAGGGCTGACTTTATGTCAGCCCTTTTTATAGTATGTTTTGAATATTTAGCGGTTCTTTATCAATAATAGTTTGAAGCTTGCTTTTTGTTATACCTGATATATTATAGTAGTCAGAATCCTTTTTGTTCTTTATAAAATCGTGCATACTGTAAAGATTTTCGCCGATTTCCGCCAAATCCTTATGAACATAATAAATATACATAATCCTGCTGTCGCTGAGTCTGAACTCATCGGCAGTTTTTTTGCATAAACGCTCCGCTTTTTTATACTCGTGGTTTTCAATATATCGTTCAACCTTGTCGATATTAAAAAGCTGTCTTGTACCTCGTCTTTTTAAATCACCGCTTGTAAAAATTCCGATTCCTACGCTTATTAATATCAGCGCTATCGCTATATAGATTCTTCTCATTTTTTTATAATATTATAATCTCCGTTTTTGTTATAAGTCATAATAAATATATCTTTTATATTTATTTGTTTCTTGTTTAAAATTTTATTTATTTCGTCTTTACTTGTGCTGTTTATCTTCATTGAGCTTTCCAGAAACTCGCCGTCGTTAATTACAACTACCTCAAGACCGCTGTCTTTTATTTCTATATTTAAATCCTCAGCGCTAGGCGTACGTTTTTCGGGCTTTTGCAAAACGCTTATTTTTCCGTTCGTTTCAACTATACAGTATTCAATATCTCCAATCGAAAAAATACCCTGTTGCCTTAGCTGGACATATAAATCCTCTGTCGTTATTCTCAGGCTTGCCATTCTGTCCCTGAGTATTTTACCGTTTTCAATTACAGTTACGGGGCTTCCGCAAATCAGCTTTCTGAAAAAAGTATTTTTCATCATAAAAATACTGATGAATATTTCGCATGCGACTAAAACCAGCGTCGGAATAATTCCCGAAAGCATTGGTTTATCTATGTTCTCCATAGGGAGAGAGGCTATATCAGCTATAATAAGCGTAATAACAAGCTCAGACGGCTGCAGCTCGCTTAACTGCCGTTTTCCCATAAGACGGACGGCCAGAATAATAAATACGTAAAGAATAACTGTGCGAATTATTGTAATCAGCATAATCTCACCTTTTTTAATATTTGTATATCCGTCTGAATAATACATAATTAATAGCCAAAATTATAATTGGTGATAAAATGTATAATTCTCTTAAAGAAAATATATCAAAACTAAAAGAAATAACCTCAGACTCAGCGGATTTTACCGTAAGAAATCTGGTTTTAAATAATAACGAAGAATCAGCGATTATTACAACCGAGGGTATGTCCGATAAGGAAAGCCTCGCGATTTCCGTTGTTAACCCTCTGTTAAATACAAAGCTCCCGAAAAAAACTGGAAAAGAGCTATTTGATTATATTAATAATTCCGTCCTTTCAAACAGCGAAATAATACTTATTAATACCTTTGACGAGGTAATGAAGTTTTCTATGTCGGGATTCGCGGTATTCGCTCTCGACAAATATGATAAAATGCTGGCTATCGGAGTTCAGGGGTTTAAATTCAGAAGCGTTTCCGAGCCCGAAAGCGAGCTTGTTCAGCGAGGCAGCAGGGAAGGCTTTAACGAGGCTATGCGAATTAATATGACCTTAGTAAGACGAAGAATGAAGAATCCCTCGCTTGTTTTTGAAACCTTTACTGTGGGTACTGAGTCGAAAACTGAAATAGCGCTTTGTTATATAAAGGATAAAGCTACAGCTTCCTCGGTTGAAGAAGTAAGAAGCCGTATCAGGGAATGTGATATTAAGGTTGTTCTCGGCGCGGGATATCTTGTACCGTATCTTGAGGACAGCGGTAAAAACGAGATCTTCACGGGTGTTGGTATCACCGAGCGTCCCGACTCACTGTGCGGAAAGCTTATTGAGGGTAGAATAGGGATTATCGTAGACGGAACGCCCTCGGTGCTTGTGCTCCCGCATTTATTTGTAGAAAACTTTCATTCAATCGACGACTATTCGAACCGTCCTTATTTCGCCGCGATAACCCGTATTCTGAAATTCATAGCCTATCTTACCGCTGTGTTTTTCCCGGGACTGTATATAGCCTTTGTAATTTTTCATCCCGATTATTTCCCCGAGGTGTTGATGAAAAACATTAATAATTCAATTTCCCATACGCCATTGCCGTTAATGCTAGAGGTTTTATTAATAGACTTTTTATATGAAATAATGCGAGAGGCGGGGCTTAGATTACCAAAGGTATTAGGTCACGCGGTTAGTATTGTTGGCGCGCTCGTTATAGGCGACTGCGCTATTCAGGCGGGAATTATCGGAGCGCCTACGCTTATGGCTGTCGCGATTTCCGTAATATGCAGTTATGTTATCCCTGATTTATACCCCCAAATTACTGTTTTAAGGCTTTCGTTTATCTTAATCGGCGGAATAATGGGAGTGTGGGGAATAGTGATGCTTTCTTGTATAGTGCTTATTTATATGTCCTCAAAATCAACTCTGGGAGTTATATTTATTACTCCTATTTCACCTTTTTCAAAATTCAATATGAGAGATGTGTTTGTCAGACTCGGCTGGAAAAAGCTCTCAAAACATACAATGAATGTACAAAATTTAAAGGGCGGAAGCGTATATGAAAAATAATAAAATAACCTTTTCTCAATTTCTTTCGTTATGCCTGATTTCTTCGCTTTCCTCACTGATGTTTTTGAGCTCAGTTCCGTCGCTTATTAATATTTTAACTTCAATAACGGCTCTTGCTGTAAATTTCTTTGTATTCTCACTTTACAAGGGACAGTATAAAAGAATTCTTATTCCTTTAACGGTCGTATATTTAACATATTATTGTTTATCGGTCGTTGTTAAATTCTCCGACTATATGAATACGGCGCTTTCATATGGACCGTCTTGTCTTATTATAATTGTTCTTTTATGCTTTACCTTCTTTTGTACGGTAAAGGGCAGCGAGGCGGTTTTCAGAGCGTCCGCAATTATAGCGTTTTTTGTTATCGCGGGAGTAATTTATATGCTTGTATGCTCCTTTACTAACATTAATTTCGCTTTAAGCCTTAACGCGCCTGTTGAACTCAACTCTGCTATACTGCTTCTTTTACCGTCGTTTTTATATATTCTCTACTATGACGATATAATTAATTACAAAAGCAGATATTATCTTATTTACACGATAGTAATAACGCTTATTGTTTTATACTTTATTCTTATTGCCTCGGGTATAAAGTCGGTTTATCCGATTCAATATTTACCCGCTAAATCAAAAATAGGCGTATTTAAAGGTTCGGACTGTATTTTGCTTTCAATTCTTACGATATCCTGCGTTTTCAGCGTTACCTCTACGACAGTTGGTCTGTTTAAAAGCTGTAAGCATAAATATATAACAAACGCTGTATATATTTTCGCGCTTCTTTTAGTTTCGATTGTTTTTGAGCTGTTGAAGCTGTACGCTTTTTCTGAAAAATATATTATGATACCGTTTACTCTTGTTTTAATACTTGCGGTTATAATTCTCTCAGCGGTAAAAAGAAAAGATTATGTATAAAAATTCACTTTTTGAGAAAAATTTACCCGATTTCACTTTTCAAAATGTATATTTTGTAGTATAATGTTTTTTATATAAGTATAACTATATAAAAAAGAAAGCGGGGAAAACTATGGCTGAATATTCTGTATCTCTTGAAAAAATACTAAACGAATTGTCGCTTACTCCGATTTATATGCCTAAAGAGCCTTGTGACATAAAAATAACCAATAACAATATCAGTCGTCCCGGATTACAGCTTACGGGCTATTTCGATTTCTTCGATAAAACCCGTATTCTGGTTTTCGGTAACACTGAGTTCACCTATCTTTCGCGTTTCGGAGTTGAACAGCAGCAGCACGTTATCGACTCTATTTTCAGATTCGGGCCTCCCGCGGTAATTCTATGCCGAAGCTATGAGCTTAACGACGCTATGATGAGCAGCGCCAAGGAGCATAATATCCCGATTCTTCAGTCGGCTGACTCTACTTCTACTTTGACGGCGGGACTTGTAACAATGCTCAGCCGCGAGCTTGCGCCGAGAATTACCCGTCACGGAGTTCTGGTTGAGGTATACGGCGAGGGATGTCTTATTATAGGCGACAGCGGTGTAGGTAAAAGTGAAACCGCTATTGAGCTTATGAAACGCGGACACCGCCTTATCGCGGACGACGCGGTTGAAATAAGAAGAATAGACAGCCGTACATTAATCGGAAGCTCGCCTCAGAATATCCGCCATTTTGTAGAGCTTAGGGGTGTTGGAATAATCAACGCCCGAAATCTTTTCGGTATGGGTTCAATCAAGCTCTCGGAAAAAATTGATATGGTTATAAACCTTGAACTGTGGGACGGCAAAAAGGCTTACGACAGAATGGGACTCGAGAATGAATACCTGGAAATTTTAGGAATAGATGTTCCCATTATGACAATCCCCGTAAAACCTGGCCGTAACCTCTCCAATATTATTGAGGTTGCCGCAATGAATAACCGCCAGAAAAAAATGGGCTACAACGCGGCTCAGGACCTTTTAACGAGTCTCGGAATGGAAATAGACGAGGAAATGGTCGAAAAACGCGTTGTTGATAATTGGAAAATATAACAGGTTAGGAAAATGCTTATGAATAATTTTGAAAACGTAAAAGTGTACGCCGAAAAACTGGGAGCGAAAGCTCAGTTTAACGTTCCTATGAAAACTATGACGACCTTTAAAATCGGCGGAAACGCCGGTGTTTATATAGAAGTCGAAACAAAAATTCAGCTTTCTTCCTTGATAAAGTATTTTAACGAAAATGATGTCGATTACATAGTTATCGGAAAAGGCAGTAATATCGTAGTAAATGACAACGGTATAGATAAAGCCGTAATAAAGCTCAAGGGAGAGTTTTTAAATGTTTCGATGCTCGACAATGAAACTCTCTACTGCGGAGCGGGATTATCGCTCGCGGGGCTTTGTAAGGAAGCCGAAAGCAAATGCTTTTCAGGACTTGAGTTCGCGTGGGGTATACCCGGTTCTGTCGGCGGAGCCGCGTTTATGAACGCGGGAGCGTACGGCGGCGAGATGAAGGATGTTATTTATTCTGTTACTCATATTGATAAAAACGGTAAGCTCGGTACAATCAAAAGCGCTGATTTGAAGCTCGGCTACCGTCACAGCGTTTACAAGGAGAACGGATTTACAATAATAGGAGTTACCTTAAAGCTAAAACACGACTCTCAGAATAGTATCCGCGCCCGTATGGACGATTATATGGGCAGACGAAAGGATAAACAGCCTCTGGAGTTCCCCTCAGCGGGTTCTGTTTTCAGGCGTCCCGAGGGAAACTACGCGGGAGCGTTAATCGAAAAATGCGGACTTAAGGGCAAAAGCGTAGGCGGAGCTCAGGTATCTCCTAAACACGCGGGCTTTATTGTTAACACAGGCAACGCTACCGCTCAGGACGTAAAAGACCTCGTTGAGCTGATTCAGACAACAGTAAAAAAAGAAACAGGCTACGATTTAAAGAGAGAAATAATATATCTGGACTAAAATATGGAATTTGTAATTATTACGGGACTTTCGGGAGCGGGTAAAACCTGCGCTCTCCACGCTTTGGAGGATATCGGATTTTATTGCGTTGATAATCTTCCCCCAAGCTTGCTGAAAACCTTTTATAATCTCTGCGAAACCTCGACCGACACTTCTATGAAACGCGTCGCGGTCGTAATTGACGTACGCGGAGGAAATAATCTGTCTGATTTTTACGACGATTTAAGCGTCTTTAAGAAGAAACAAAAAACCATAAGCCTTCTTTTTCTGGACGCTAAAGAAGATGTTCTTATTACCAGATTTAAAGAAACCAGAAGGCGGCACCCGCTTGCGGATTTGGTGATTGATAAGACCGTAGAGAGCGCGCTTCACCTTGAAATATCATATCTTGAGCCATTTAAAAAACTGGCGGATTATACGATTGATACTACAAATGTCAGCGTTAAGCTCTTGAAAGAACGTATTACAGAAATTTTTCTTGACAATAACGAGCATGGAATTATGCTTTCGTTTATGTCTTTCGGGTTTAAACACGGTGTTCCGAACGACTGCGATACAATTTTTGACGCCAGGTGTCTTCCTAATCCGTTCTATATTGAAAAACTAAGAAATAAAACAGGACTTGACAAAGAAGTATACGACTATGTTTTCTCCTCAAGCGAAACCTATGATTTTGTAGGAAAGCTTATCGATTTTCTCGACTGCGCCGTTCCGCTTTACAGAAAAGAGGGTAAATCCGAGCTTGTAGTAGGCGTAGGCTGTACAGGCGGTCAGCACAGAAGCGTGGCTATTGCCGAAACGCTGAGAAAACATTTTGTGAAGCTTGGTTATAAATCGTCTGTTTTCCATAGAGACGCTAAGAAGAAAATAGAATAAGTTATGAAGAATAAGGAAAGCTTTTCATTTAAGGTAAAAAAAGAATTATCCGAGCTGAAAATTGAATCAAAGGAACAAATGCTCAGCGAGTGTTACGGTATGTTGCTATTTGCCTCGAAATTTAATTCTCGGGAAATAGTATTTAAAACCGACAATTCATATATCGCGAAGCGTTTTGAGCTTTTGGTTATGACCTTGTTTTCTCCCGTACTCGAGAAACGAACCGATAAGAATAAATCGAAGCTGTACAAGTTTTCGTTTGTAGTTCCCGATGAATGTAAAAATGTTTTTGAAGCCTTAGGGCATAACCCAAAGGATTTAAAGCTTAGAATCAACAGGGCTAATCTCGAAAGCGACAGCTTGTATTCCTCTTTTTTAAGAGGTGTGTTTTTGAGCTGTGGTTCGGTTACGAACCCTGAAAAATGCTATCATCTTGAGCTTTCGATATCTCATAAAACACTGGCTGAAAATTTAATCCATTTAATAAACGAGGTCGAGGTTTTTGATTTTAACCCTAAGCTCGCCCAGAGAAAAGGCGGATATATTATTTATCTGAAAGGTAACGCGGATATCTGCGATTATTTGGCGTATATCGGAGCGGGTAATTCGGTTATGAGCATTATCGAGGCGTCGGCAATAAAAGAGATTAAAAACCGAATAAACCGTAAGCAGAATTCCGAACTCGCGAATATAAAGAAAAAAGCCGACGCTTCCGCTAAACAAAGCTTAGCTATAAAGAAAATAATAGATAAAAAGGGTATAGATTATTTAAGCGACGATTTAAAAAAGCTCGCGCTTTTAAGGCTGGAAAACCCCGATATGTCGCTTAAGGAGCTCGGAGAAAGTCTTACTCCCAAAATTTCCCGAAGCGGAGTTAACCACAGGCTTGAAAAAATATTTAAAATAGCGGATTCGTTATAGGAGGAATTATGAAGGATAATCTTACATTCGAACAGGCAAACGCCGAGCTTGAGGCTTTAGTTTCAAAAATGGAAAGCGGAGAGCTGAATCTCGAGGATAGTATGAAGTGCTATGAGGAAGCCTTTGAGCTTTTAAGCTTTTGTTATAAACAGCTTGATTCCTGCAAAGGACAGATTGTAGATATCAACAAAAGAATAGATGAAATAAAGAACCGAGAGGAATTATAACAGCTAAGCCTGTTTTCAGGCGGAAAGGTTACTTAATATATGACAGATTTAGAACTAATTGAAAAAGCTTTGTACGGATATATTCCGAAAGGTCTTACATACGAGAAAAAACTTGTCGAGTCTATGGCATACAGTCTTAAGGCGGGCGGAAAACGAATTCGTCCAATGCTTACGCTGGAGTTTTCAAGAATTTGCGGCGGAGAGGACAGCTCGGCGCTTCCGTTCGGCTGCGCTGTGGAAATGATACACACGTATTCGCTTATTCACGACGATTTACCGTGTATGGATAACGACGATATGCGAAGGGGAAAGCCCTCTAATCATAAGGTTTTCGGCGAGGATATCGCGCTTTTGGCGGGTGACTCTTTACAGAGCCTTGCGTTTGACGTTATGTCCTGCGAGGATACCGTTAAAAAGTCCTCGGCAAAAGCGAGCGTCAGATGTATAAATATTCTTTCAAGGTATTGCGGTACCGCGGGAATGGTTGGCGGTCAGGTTATAGATCTTGAAAACGAAACCAAAACCGCGGACTTAGACGCAGTTACCGAGTGTAACCGCAAAAAAACCGCCGCTTTAATAAAAGCCGCCTGTGAAATGGGCTGCGTAAGCGCGGGAGCGGACGAAAAAATGATAGCCGCGGCTCGAAAATACGGCGAAAATATAGGAATCGCTTTCCAGATCGTCGATGATATTCTTGATGTTACTTCCTCAGACGAGGAACTCGGAAAGCCTGTAGGAAGCGATATTGAAAATAATAAATCAACTTACGTTTCTTTGCTTGGTATTGAAGAATGTAAGAAAAGAGTGGACATGCTCACGAAAGAAGCTATAGAAGCTCTTGACGTATTTGAAGGCGATACAACCGCCTTAAAGGAGCTCTCCTTAAAGCTTTCGAACAGAAAAAATTAAAAAACAAAGTGGGGTAGGATTATGGAAAACGAAAAGTTCAGAATCCTTTCTACAATTAAATCACCAAAAGATATAAAAAATTTAAACGACGCTGAAACTAAAGAGCTATGCTCTGAAATCAGAGAAAAGCTTATCGAGGTTGTATCTGTAAACGGGGGACATCTAGCCTCGAACCTCGGTATTGTCGAGCTTACCGTAGCTTTGCATAAATGCTTCAACTGCCCTAAAGACAGCATTGTCTGGGACGTAGGACACCAGAGCTATGTCCATAAAATGCTCACGGGACGTTTTGATAAAATCGACACAATTCGTAAAAAAGACGGTTTGGCTGGTTTCCCGAAAAGAAGCGAAAGCGAGTATGACGCTTTTAATGCTGGACACTCCAGTACTTCTATTTCTGCCGCCTTCGGAATAGCTAAGGCTAAACAGCTGAAGGGAGATAACTCCCACACGATAGCTATAATAGGCGACGGCTCTATGACTGGCGGACTCGCTTATGAGGGCTTGAATAACGCTGGACGTTTTAAGAAGAATTTTATAGTTATCTTAAACGATAATAAAATGTCCATTTCCAACAATGTCGGAGCTATGGCTATGAATCTCTCGCATATGAGAGTAAAGCCGACATATCTGAGAATAAAGCGCAGAACCGAAACTATCCTCGCGCATATTCCGCTTGTCGGAAATTTATTCAAGAAAATACTCAGCCGCAGTAAAAGTAAGCTGAAGAATTTAATATACAAGAACACACTTTTTGACTTTTTAGGCTATACTTATTTAGGGCCTGTTGACGGTCACGATATGGAGGAGCTAACGAACGCTCTTGAAGCCGCTAAAAAATACAACAGCTCGGTATTGCTTCACGTTGTAACAAAAAAGGGCAAGGGCTATGAGCCTGCCGAATCCCGCCCGAAAGAGTTCCACGGTATCGGTAAATTCGATATTGATACTGGCGAGCCGCTTTCGAGCAGTAAGGGCTTTTCTTATGTTTTCGGAAATCACTTGTGTAATCTTGCGGCTAAGGATAAAAAAATCTGTGCCATTACAGCCGCGATGACGCTCGGTACAGGCTTATCAAAATTTAAATCAAAATACAAAAACAGGTTTTTCGATGTAGGAATTGCCGAAGAACACGCGGTGACATTCGCCAGCGGACTCGCGACAAAGGGCATTATTCCGTTTTTCGCCGTGTATTCCACCTTCTTACAGCGAGGCTTTGACCAGCTTATCCACGACGCGGCTATACAGAAGCTCCACGTCGTGCTGTGCATTGACCGCGCGGGAATTGTAGGCGACGACGGCGAAACACATCAGGGAGTTTTCGACGTAAGTATGCTCAACACAATTCCTGAAACTACAATCTTCTCTCCTTGTTATTTTGACGAGCTCAAGCATTCGATGAACGCCGCCGCTTATATGTGCGACAGTCTTGTAGGAGTGCGTTATCCCAGAGGAGGAGAGCTATACAGACCTGATGATTTTAAGGTTTCCAGTATTGATTTCGACCTGTACGGCGACGAAAACGCCGAAATCTGTATAGTTACATACGGCCGTTTGTTCTCCTACGCCTGCAAAGCGCGTGAAAGACTGAAAGATGAGGGCTTAAACGTCAGTATCATTAAGCTTTGCCGCATTAAACCTATCGATTGTAAGGCGGTTAAAATAGCTTCTAAATCAGATAAAATCTTCTTCTTTGAGGAATCCCTTGTCGCGGGCGGAATAGGCGAGTCTTTCGGCTATGAGCTGAAAAAGACAGGCTGTGATTTCTTCTATAAAATCCACGGTATAAAGGACGCTTTTGTACGTCACGAAACCGTAGAGCAGGCGCTTAACGAGTTTAAGCTTGATGACGACGGAATGATAGAGGTAATAAAAGAGTACATATGAAAAAGCGTTTAGATATATTGGTTTTTGAAAAAGGATTTGCCGAAAGCCGAGAAAAAGCCAAGGCGATAATAATGGCGGGGGATATCTACGTAAACAACCAGAAAGCCGACAAGTGCGGTCAGTCATACGACGAAAACGCCGATATTGAATTCAGAGGCAAAGCGCCGAAATATGTGAGCAGGGGCGGGCTGAAGCTCGAAAAAGCGATAGAAAGCTTTAAACTCGATTTACACGATAAAATCACAATGGATATCGGAGCGTCGACAGGCGGTTTTACCGATTGTATGCTCCAAAACGGCGCGAAAAAGGTCTATTCAATCGACGTCGGTTACGGTCAGCTCGCGTGGAAGCTTCGAAACGATTCGCGTGTTATAAATCTTGAACGCACAAATATGCGAAATGTCACAGACGAACAGGTTCCCGATAAAATCGACTTTTTCTCGATTGACGTAAGCTTTATTTCTCTTAAGCTTTTGCTTCCCGTCGCGTTAAAACTGCTTTCAGACGACGCCGAGGCTGTGTGTCTTATTAAACCGCAATTTGAGGCAGGCAGGGAAAAGGTCGGTAAAAAAGGAGTTGTAAGAGATCCTGAGGTTCATATAGAGGTAGTTGAAAAAATATATAATTTTTGCCTTGAAAACGGCTACAGCGTTTTGAATCTTGATTATTCGCCGATAAAAGGGCCCGAGGGCAATATTGAATATCTTATTCATATTAAAAAATCCGACAATCCTCAGTCGTTTGTCGATATTACGCCTCGAAAACTTGTAGAAAATTCTCACGCGGAGTTAGATAAATGAAAAAAATAGCATTAATTGTAAATACCGATAAACCTAAAGCGGTAGCCTGCGCCGAAAAAATAGCGGATATGTTCTGTGAAAACGGCGCTGAAATAGTAACTCTGATTAAATTCGCCGACTGCGGCGTATTAAACGGAGTGAATAATTTTGATATTTTCCCGACATATGACGAGCTGTTTTCGGATTGCGATTTTGCCGTTACTGTCGGCGGCGACGGCACTATTATCCACAGCGCGAAATACGCGGCGATATATGATAAACCTATGATAGGCGTTAACGTCGGCAGACTAGGTTTTGCCGCCGAGGTTGAGCCCGATAATATCGCCGACCTTTTGCGTATTCTAAAAGACGATTTTTCCGTTAACAACAGAATGCTGCTTGATGTTTCAATCTCGCACAGCGACGGTACTTGTGAGAATTATCTCGCTGTAAACGACGCTACCGTAGCGAGAGGACGGCTTTCAAGAATAATTGATATTTTCGTTTCGCTTGATAATTCTCCGATTTCCGAGTACCACGCCGACGGAATCCTGTTTTCCACTCCGACAGGCTCAACTGCTTATTCGCTGTCCGCGGGCGGTCCCGTGATTTATCCAGAAATGGAATGTATTCTGTTAACTCCGATTTGTCCTCATTCTTTAATATCACGCTCGGTTATTTTTGACGGCAATTCAGTACTTAACACGACCGTAAAAATCCGCGACAACAATCCCGCCGTTATCTCAATCGACGGTGAGCATAATATTGAAATTAACTCTGACGATTTAATAACAATAAAGAAATCGACAAAAAATCTTAGGCTGATTAAACTTTATGACAGAAACTTCTATCAGCTGTTAAACGAAAAACTGAAAGAGAGAAAGTCCCGATGAAAACAAGAAGACACGCTACAATACTTGATATTATTAACGAATATCCCGTAGAAACCCAGGAAGAACTGCTGTTAAGACTTAAGGAGAACGGCTTTAACGTAACTCAGGCGACTGTTTCCAGAGATATAAAGGAGCTCAGGCTTTTAAAATCATTATCTCCCGACGGTAAATACCGCTATACCTCTATAAAAAAGTCCGCTTCGGATTTCCAGGGAAATATGCACAACTTCTTCAATAATTCCGTAGTCAGCATAAAATCAGCGCAGAATATGGTCGTTATAAAGACGTTGGCAGGAATGGCGAGCGCTCTTTGCGCCTCAATTGACAGTATGGATTTTGACGGCTTGGTGGGAACAATTGCGGGCGACGATACAATTCTGATGATTTGCTCGGATAACGATACAGCCTCAAAGCTTGTAATAGATTTAAAAAAGTTTTTATAAAGGATAATTATGCTTAATTCACTATACATTGAAAATATAGCGGTTATAGAAAAGTCCGACGTAGAGTTTTACTCGGGACTCAATATTCTTACGGGCGAAACAGGCGCTGGTAAGAGTATTGTAATCGACGCCATTAACGCTATACTCGGAAAACGTACAAGCAGAGAAATCATAAGAAACGGTGCGGATACCGCTACCGTTTACGCTTCATTTTCGGGCGTTAACGACGCGGTAAAAGAAAAGCTCGACGAAAACGGTTATCCTTTAGAGGACGACGAGCTGATTATCAGCCGTACTATGTCGCTTACAGGTAAAAACAATTGCCGCGTAAACGGCAAACCCGCTAATGTTTCATTTTTAAAGGAGCTTGGGCTTAACCTTATAAATATCCACGGCCAGCATGAAAGCTACGAGCTTTTTTCACCCGATACTCATATTAATTACATCGATAATCTCGCCTGCGATTCCGAATTATTTGCGGAGTACAAGGCTTCATATAAAACGTATAAAAAGCTTAATAAGGAATTAAATAATTTCTTAAACAGCGAAAGCAACAAAGAACAGCGCATCGATGTGCTTTCCTACCAGGTCGAGGAGCTTGAAAACGCAGATATTAAAATAGGAGAAACAGAACAGCTTAGCGAGGAAAGACGCGTTTTAATGAATGTTGAAAAAGTCACTTCTCAGCTTCATAAGGCTAAAAACGCGTTAGACGGGAATTCCTCCTTCGGTATTGTTGATTCTCTCGACGACGTTGTAACCTCTCTGCAAAACGCCTCCGAATTGAACCCCTCTCTTACGGAGCTGTTTAACCGTGTAAATGATTTATACTACGAGCTTCAGGACTGCTCAAACGAGATTTCCGACTCTATAGACGAAATAGAGGAAAATCCCTACAGACTTGAAGAAATTGAGTCGCGTCTTGATTTACTTAATAAATTATCCCGTAAGTATGGCGGTACTGAGGAAGAAATGCTTGAGTTTCTGTATAACGCTCAGGCAGAGCTTAAAAAGCTTAATGAATTTGATGAAAACGCCGATAAGCTTAAGGCTCAGCGCGATAAAGCAAAAGAAAAGTGCAAGGCTTTTGCCGATAAGCTTTCTGAAACAAGAATAAATACAGCGCGTGAATTTGAAAAAAGAGTAAAACAGGAAATGGTATATCTCGATATGCCAAACGTTGAAATTATTGTGTCCCATACCGCTTGTGAGCTTAGCTCAAACGGACAGGATAATATGGAAATACTTATTTCCGCAAATCCCGGAGAGGAGCCTAAGCCCGTTTCAAAAATCGCCTCGGGCGGTGAGCTTTCCAGAATGATGCTCGCGATAAAAACCGTACTCGCGTCCTCTGATTTTATAGATACTCTTATCTTCGACGAGGTTGATACGGGAGTTTCGGGTTCAGCGGCTCATAAGGTCGGAATGAAGCTTAAAGAGGTTTCAAAAACAAGACAGGTGCTTTGCGTTACACACCAGGCGCAAATCGCCGCGCTTGCCGATAATCATTTCTTAATCGAGAAAAATGTAAAGGACAACCGAACATATACCCAAATTAACCTGCTTGACTATGAAGGCAGATTAAGAGAACTGGCGCGTATTATTGACGGAGTTGAAATAACCGATACCGCCTTAGCTCACGCCGAAAAGCTGATGAATTATAATTGAAAGGTATTGAAATTTAAATGAGAATTTGGTCGATAGCTAAACCTGATAAGCAAAATGTCAAATTTCTTTCAGCCAAGTATAATATTCCGCCTATTATCGCGGGTATTCTTGACGAAAGAGGTATTACCTCCGACGAAGAAATTAAAAGATACCTTTTCGACGAAAGTACTGTTGACGATCCTTTTGAGATAAAGGATATGGATAAAGCTGTAAACAGAATTCTATCCGCTGTTGATAACGGGGAAAGAATCTGTGTTTACGGTGATTTCGACGCCGACGGAGTAACATCTACCTCTTTGCTGTATTCTTACCTTGAAACAATCGGCGCCGACGTAATGTATTATATCCCCAGCCGTGAAAAAGAGGGATATGGTATGAATTTAAAAGCTATGGACACTCTAAACGATAACGGCGTAAAACTGATTGTAACCGTGGATAACGGAATAACCTCCGTTAAGGAAGTAGCTTACGCAAAATCCTTGGAAATAGATACCGTTATTACGGATCACCATACTCCCGAGGAAGTACTCCCCGACGCTGAAGCGGTTGTGGATTTGCACCGTGCCGACTGCAAAAGCAGATTTAAAATGATTTCAGGCGTAGGAGTAGCCTTTAAGCTTGTTATGGCTTTGGAGGGCGACTGTTCCGATTTGGATTTTCTGTTTGATAATTATTCCGATTTACTTTCGATTGGTACTGTCGCCGATGTAATGCCGTTGATTGACGAAAACAGAGTTTTTGTAAAACGCGGTCTTAAAAGTATAGAAAACTGCGACAGACCAGGTATCGCGGCGCTTATTGAGAATTCGGGTATTGCCAATTCTCCCGTAACAGCCAACAGTATAGGCTTTAAAATCGCTCCGCGTCTTAACGCGGCGGGGCGTTTAGGCGGCGCTGAAAAATGCGTCGAGCTGCTGCTTACAGATGATCCCGACACAGCGCGCAGAATAGCGGATGAGCTTTGCGGAGAAAACTCACAGCGCCAGAGAATAGAGGGGGAAATACTCTCTAAAATCAATCAGTATATTTCTATGAACCCCTCTGTTGTACAGGACAGAATTATTATAATCTCAGGTAAGGACTGGCATAAAGGAGTTGTTGGTCTTGTCAGCCAGAAGGTCAGAGACGCGTACGGTAAGCCTTGTATTGTTTTGTCGGAAGAAAACGGTGTTTGCAGCGGTTCGGGAAGAAGTATCGAGGGTTTTGATTTATTAGAGGCAGTGCGCTTCTGCGACGATATTCTCGTTCGTTCGGGCGGTCATAAAATGGCGCTTGGCGTCGCGGTCGAAAAGGATAATCTTGATAAATTCAGAAAAAAAATTAATAAATTTGCCGTTTCCAAGGGCGAAATGCCATACGATTGTCTGAATATTGACTGCAATATAATTCATTCCTTTTTAAACGTAGATTTAGCTAAATCTCTATATTATTTACAGCCTTACGGAACAGGAAATCCTTACCCCGTTTTTTCTGTTTCTAAGCTTAAAATTATGAATATCTACCCGTTCTCGAACGATAAGCATTTAAAAATCAAGTTCTCGGGCGATAATAATATTATTTTTTACGCCAGATTGTTTAACTGCTCGCCGCTTGATTTTCCTTATTCCAGAGATGACGTTGTAGACATAGCCGTTAAGCTTGAAGTTGATTATTACAATAACGAGTCGCTTTCGGCTATTATCGAGGATATAAAACACTCAAAATCCGATAATAAGGCGAATATAGACAGCCTTCGCGTTTACGAGGGCTTTTGTCGGGGCGAGGATATAAGTAAAGACAAGC
>CADBSD010000020.1 GCA_902797225.1 uncultured Ruminococcus sp.
ACTGCTTGAAATATTGAAAAGTGGTAATGTTCGATATTATGAGATTATGCTTATTTCAATGTTTACAGGTATGCGTGGCGGTGAAGTGTGCGCTTTAAATGTTGAAGATATTAACCTAAATCAAAAAACGATTTTTGTTTCAAAAACTGTTTCAAGAAGCAAGAGCAAAACTGCAATAATTAATGACAACACGAAAACAGAAGCAGGAACAAGAACTTTACATATAAATGATGATATGGTTAATTTCTTTAAAAAAGTAATAGGTAAAAGAAAAAGCGGGCGTTTGTTTAGTGCAAGCACCGGAGCAATATTAACCACTCAATTAGTTGACCATCAATTTTGGATGCTGCTAAAAAAGGTTGATATTCTTGATTCTTCTGTAAAAGGGCGAGTAACTTTTCACTCGCTACGGCATACCTTTGCCAGCCGTTGTATTGAGGGCGGTATGCCCGCAAAAGTTTTACAAACTATACTCGGTCATAGAGATATTTCAACTACACTTAATATTTATTGCGATTGTTTTAAGAAATACGAAATGGAACATTTAGAAATTGCTAATGAGTATATGAAGTCAAATAATTTAGCAATAATCTAAAATAACCCGGCAGATAAACCAGCAGTCATTGGAAAACCCACTATTTAAGCCATTTCCAATGACCACTCGGACCATAGTAAAAACCGCATTAGAAAGCCATTTACGAGCTTTTTAGTGCGGTTTTTTCTTTTGCGTTTGAGGTTAAAATCAGTTAAAATCAGTTAATATCAATGAAAAAGTTATAGTCAAAGTTATAGTCAAAATAAAAATTGCCCCTCACAGCTTAACCGCGGCGAGGGGATTTATAATCGAAGGTATATCTCTATAAAAACAAAATTGTATTAAATTGATTTTCCGCGTTAAGCGCGTAGTTAAGCGACTCGCTTGATTCAACGCAGTTATACTTTTGAGTTTTTGTATTATAAACGTTAAAGCTTAGGTTGTTATTGTCGGGGGATGTATATTTATAGGGTTTGTTTTAATGTTTTCGGAAATTTTTGCTTTAAAAATCATTAAGGTAGAGAGTGTAACAATGGAATGTACCTCTGTACATTTTTCTGCCCTTATCGGCGTGGAAAGCGACTGCGTGAGCCTTCATATTAAGGTCAACAACCGCGATATCGCTGTTTGTCGAGGAGGTAATAAAGATAGTCGAGCGTCCGCTGTCGAATTTTGAGGTAGTCTTAAGGAACGATTTCTTGGCGCTGTCCTTTACAAGATACGCGTTTTCGCTGCCGTTGCTGTGAATCTGGATTCCTCCGTTGAGCTTGATATCAGCCGCCTTGAACGCTCCCGCGTTGGCATAAAGTCCGCCGCCATGGCTCCTCGCGGAGTTGTTTGTGATAGTAACGGAAGTGAAGTGGTGATCGTTAGCTGTAAGAGCTCCGAGGTAAATGCCGCCGCCGTTGTTCGCGCGATTTCCTTTTAATGTAACAACGTTAAGAGTCGCGTCGCTATGAGCGCATACGCAGATTCCGCCGCCGTCTGCCGCAGCGCTGTTGTTTTCAAAGCAGCTTCCCTCGATTGCCGCGTCCTGGTCGCAGGGGATGTATAATCCGCCGCCGTCGCCCGCCGCGCTGTTGCCTTTGAACGAGCAGTTCTTTGTGTAGTTTCCGTCAAGAGCGTAAGCGAGACCGCCGCCGTTCGCGCCCGAGTTGTTAAGGAAGGCGCAGTTTTCTACGTGTCTGTTTTTCGAATATACAAACATCGCTCCGCCGTTTCCGTCAGCTCTGTTGTTTTTAAAGGTACAGCCCTTTACATTAGCCTGAATCCATACGGCTCCGCCCTGACCTGTTGCCGAGTTACCCTCGAAAGTACAGTTGCTTATGTTGCTGCCATAAGATGAGGCTCCGCCGTCTCCGCCTTTTGCCTTATTATTCTTAAAGGTTGAGTTTGTTACGTTATACACATTGTATAAAGCTCCGCCGTCCTTATCGGCTTCGTTGCCTGTAAAGGTACATCTGTCAACGCTGCTTCCGTCCGCGGAATACTGCACGTACATAGCTCCGCCGTATTCGCTCTTATTGTTTTCAAAGGTTGTGCCTGTGATATTATATTTAAGATGCCATTTAGCTACAATCGCGCCGTCTTTTGCAGTATCCTTGATCACGGAATTGTTAAGGCTTAAGGAAGTCTGATAATAGGTGTTGAAGTATAAC
This sequence comes from uncultured Ruminococcus sp., assembly GCA_902797225.1. GTDB lineage: Bacteria > Bacillota > Clostridia > Oscillospirales > Acutalibacteraceae > Ruminococcoides. Next base: position 2,194 of record CADBSD010000020.1, read on the forward strand.
GCGCAATCCTTACAGCCTGTGAGAGTCATCTTATCGAGATTTACGTTTACGGTTATATTTTTATCGACGTTATCAACATGAATACCTCTTGTCGCGTTTTTAACCGTACCGTTTTTAAGAGTTACATTAGCTGTGCTTTCAATATTGAAGAAGTTAAACGCTTTGTATGAACAGTCGATCGTACGCTTATTAAAATCGATTGTGATATTTTTGCCGTCATTCGCTTTTAAACCGCCCTGATCGTTAAATCCGTAGTCGTTACCGAGACCCGCGATGTTTAAGCCCTTAGCGCTGTCGGCCTTTACGTCTTTGAGAAGTGTAATTGTCGCGTTGTTGCCTGACTTATAAGCTGTTGCCCACGCGTCGCCGAAACGGGAGAAGGTTTTCTCAACGCTTCCGAACTTAACCTTTGCCTCGCCGAGCTTTTTTATATATTTACAAGCTTTTACATAAAACTTTCTCATATTTGTTGTTGTGGTATCGAGCTGCTTTAATCTCTTTTTGAGACGGTTAACGGGAGGATTCTCTTTATCTTTTTCTTTGATTCCGTTAACTTCCTCGTACTCCGCGATTTTATACTCCATATTCGCGATAGTAGCGATAGTAGCGCAGTCGATAAGACAAGCGTTGTTAATTGAGTTAACTTCTTTTCTGATGTTCTTAATCGCTGACTTTAAGTCGGCGGCTCTGTTGAAATCGTGGCTTGAGTTCTGGTCGTCGATTTTAGCGACAACATAGTCGGCGTATGAAATATAGCCCTCCTTTTTATCGGCTGTAAAGTTCTTTCCGCTTATGAATTTCTCCATATTGTCGTAGTTCTTCTGAAGTGTTGAGAAATCAAGCTCTCTTGAGGATAAAGCTGTTTTATAAGCGTTGTACTGGCTCTTTGTTAAAACGCCTTCCGTCTGATCGGCTTTTATACCCGAGGCGTCGATTACCTTACTTACTTCGGAATAATCCGAAACGATCTGGTCAGCTTGTTTTCTGAAATCTTTTGTATCTATATTTGCGTTGATCTTTTTAAGCGACTTCATCGCTTCGTCGTGGTTCTCGGAAACCTTTTCCGAAAGCTTATCAACCGCGTCAAGAATCATCTCAGTATCGGGGCTGGGTTCGTGCTTTTTTAAACCGATAGCGTCGTAAATGCTCTTGAATACTACGAGTCCGCCCATTGTGAACACGCTGCCTATCCAGTGGTCGTCGGCAAGATGGTCGATCATACGGTAAATCATTTCGTACATAACCTCGCCGAGCGAGTCTTTAACATCGAGGTCAAAATCGAGACCTGTATCGTCTTCCTTATAGAAAGCCTCTTCTTCCTCTAAATCGTCCTCCTCTTCCTCATCGGCGGGAGTGTTAACTTTAGCGTTTACTTTGGCTATGTTTAAAATTTTAAACGGCGTTTTTGTGTAAACAGCCGCCGAAGCTGAAACCGCCGTTGCGGACATAACCGAGAAAACTGTTACGATTGTTAAAAATAACGCGATAAATCTTGTTTTAGTGTTTTTCATTTTGATGACCTCGCTTTAATTCATTAGTGGTTAATTAGCTTAGTAATTAACTTGTTGGCTATACTATAACATAATAAAATAAGCTTGTCAATCCTTTTTTAAAAAAATTTTATTTTTTATTAAATTATCTAAAACAGAAAAACAACACGCCCGAGCGTAAACAAATTACGTTTCGGGCGTGTTGTTAATTAATCAGTGGTTACTTAACCATTACGGCTTGTGATTATTTTGTTATAGGAGCAAGTACGGGTTTTTCGGAAAGCTTCTTCTCTTTATGAGCTTTCATTCTCATCATAAGCCTCTTATACATCTCAGCTCCGTAGTAGGAACCGAAAAGAACCGCGATTCCGATTAAGATATTTACCCAAAGGTTGGTAACGCGTACGAGTACGGGGCTTAAGAAACCGATAAGAACCCACTGAGCTATATAAATCTCCATAACGTTCTTACTCATATTTCCGAGGCATTTTGCGAGGCGCTGTTTTGACACCATCATAATCAAGCTCGCTACAACAAACTCTAAAGCAATAACTCCGTATCCGCAAACCGCGCATAAAGGATGAAGAGAATAATACTCGCCGTCGAGCGCGGAATGAGCTCCTAATATTACGGCATCATTTATATGGAACACCGCCATCATAGTCTGAGCAAATATAATCGCCGCTGTGCCTGTCACGATAGTAAAGATCATTACTTCTTTTCGGCTTGTCGCTTTTTTGAACAAGAGCGCCGCGCCGTAACCGATAATCGGGAATATGATCCACGAAATAAACGGGAAGAATGAGAATCCGTTTTCTCTTATAAAGAGTCCGATGATAGTATCAAGCCAGCCGTTGCCTGTTGAGAAGCCCTCGTAACCGAATAAAGCGTTAATAACAAAGCATACGCCTAAAATAACCGCGCTTACGGTAATCGCTGTTTTAGGTCTTTTCTTAAGACCTTTCATCGCCGCGAAGTAGAGCATAGCGAACGCCGCGAAGAAATAAATATCAACCGCAATAATTGAGGGAGCGTTTTCCCAAACCGTTCCGAATGTTGCGGGGTCTATTATACACGGAATACACTGTTCAAAGAAATTGATTACAATTCCGAGTAAGACAAGCTGTTTTAATCTGCTTACATATGTTTTCGGAGTTGAACGGCTTGAAAACGCCGCTCCCCAACCCATAGCGAACATAAACACGCCCGCGCTCGGTATATTCCCCATAAACTCGAGGATCCAGACCGTGGTTTTATCCAGCGGTGTGTTGATTTGAAGATTTGTTGAGGCGTCATAAACATGGATAAACACCATAGCTATTATAGCGACAGCCTTTAGTAAGTCGATTTCCTGAATTCGTTTCATAACAGACGGATTGTAAGTTTGCATTTTAAAATCTCCCTTCAAAAGTACATCGTTCTATTAGTTAATTATAACAGTAATTAACCTGTTATATATAACATATCATAACAAAACATCTTTGTCAATAGATTTTTATATATTTTCAAAAATTGTTTTTTTAAATATTTGAGGGGAGTATGATGTAAACAAAAAAACAGCACATCTGAAAAATCAGATGTGCTGAACATAAGATGTTTTCGGATTATAAATTTCAGCTTATTATGAACAGATAGTTATTTATAAGCTTTTCTGAATTTGGATTCAATTTCACCTGAAGTATCTTTTATATGCGCTCGGGCGCTGGTTTTAGAATTGTAGCTCGTCAATACTGCGACAGCTTTTTTCATTGTCGTTTCTTCTATTTGAACGTGAAAGCCGTTTGTAAAGGTTCTGGTATCGTCAGGATTAATAATATAGTTCCGCACTTATATTAGTTTATGCAGTTATCATTTTTACCGCCTTCTCTCTGAAGGCGGTGTATTTCTTTTCGGGAATCGGAAGTTCTGTTCCGTCCGAGAGTCTTACCTTAAATCGTGAGATGTTTTCAATATACTCGGGATTCACCAGAAAGCTCTGGTG
>CADBSD010000021.1 GCA_902797225.1 uncultured Ruminococcus sp.
AAATCAGCAAAGCAAAAACACAAAAGATAAGAAGTTTGCTGTCAACATTGTCAGTGACGGCGACCCGCTGGAGATTTACACTGCTACTGACGGAGAAGTTATTTTTAAAAAATACTCTCCAATCGGCGAGATGTCGGCTTTCGCGGCGCAGTACGCGGATGTTCTCGCGCGGATAAGTAATCTGCCGACCATAATTTGCGACCGCGACCACGTTATAGCGGCTTCGGGCGTTTCAAAACGCGAGTTTCTGGAGCGCAGGATTACGAACGTGCTTGAAAACTATATGGAGAACAGAAAGAGCTATCAGGCTTCGGTCAACAGTATTTCCGAGGTGCAGCCCGTGGAAGGGCTCGAGCACCGCGCGGCGGTTATTTACCCGATTATCGCGGCGGGAGATATCGCGGGTGCTGTAGTTATGCTCAAAAGCGACAACAACAGAAATCCGTCCGAAACCGAATTGAAGCTCGCCCAGAGCGCGGCTGAGTTCCTCGGTAAACAAATGGAAGCTTAACAAAAGCCTCGGCAAAATCCTGCCGAGGCTGTATTTTTAATTACGCGCATAGCGCGCCTTTACCGCTTTACAGTTTAATTTTAAACGTAGTAGGTCCCGCCATATACGGAGAAATATCGTAAGGATTAAATATTACATAAAGATAGTTGCCTTTCAGCCAGAAGTTGAATTTGTCAAAATCCATATTCTGTACGGTAGTAAGCGCGGTACTGAAATACCTGGAAGGCTGTTTTTCCATCTCGGCGCTGAGCTTGTCCGAAATCTTTCCGCGAATAACGGAGGGGTCGTATTTTGTCAGCTTTGTGTTCTTAATTCTCTTACCTGTTTTCTTGCTGAAATTAAGTCCCGAAACAGCCGTATATCCGTGAGCGCCCATAGCGTATGAATAATAAGTGTATTTGAAGCTGTACTTACCTTTCTTGTTATAAGTAAACTTAACGTCAACATTATACTCATAATGCCAGCCTGTGGTTTTGAAATTTGTAAGTCCGCTTTTTTTGTAATCCTTATACGCAAGGTCTGTAATATATTTAGCGTCCTTTTTTACCATTTTCTTAATTGTTTTGTTAACCTTTTTAGCGGCTTTCGACTTCGACTTCAGCTTCGGATATTTTATGCTTCCCGAAAGAATAAGAACTCCGCTTTTTTTAACGGTCTTTTTCTTTGTTTTGTAGGTCACATATTTCTTGCCTGTTTTAGACGCCGCGCCGACGGGCACAGACATCACAGCCGCCGAGCTTATGAGCATTGTCAGACTCAAAAATACAGATAATAGTTTTTTCATAATAATTCCCCTGGCCTTTCCGCCCACAAAAAAATTGAAGTTATTTACAACCTTACCGTGGGCTGATAAAGCGTAAATGGAAGCTCAGTAATCTCGTTGTCCCAAAAGGACAAGCTAAGCGGATAATACTGATTTTCCTTTTTCGGAACACATTAATTATATCATAAAAACTCAAAAAACGCTTAATCAATTTTGCACAAAAATTCAGAGCGTTATATGTGCGAGTTAAACAAAAGAAAACCTCGGTCGAGCTGACCGAGGTTAAAGTATTTATTAATTATTTATTGAAGATTGACATAATGTCGTAGAATGTATCATCGTCATCATCGTCTGTGTTGTCCTTATGGTCGTCGTTGTCGATAAGAACGTTGTCCTCGGGAGAAGCCACAGCTGCCTTTCCGTCGGCGTTAAAGCCTGTAGCGATAACTGTTACGCTGATAGCGTCGTCCATATTCTCGTCGATTACGGCACCCCAGATGATGTTCGCGTCGTCGGATACCTTGTCCTTAATCATTGTAGAAGCGGCGTCGATATCCTCAAGACTGATGTCGGGAGAAGCCGTGATGTTGATGATAACGCCCTTGGCGCCGTCGATAGATGTTTCAAGCAGCGGGCTGGAGATAGCGGCGTCCGCGGCTTCGATAGCCTTGTCCTTGCCTGTAGCGAAGCCCATACCCATATGAGCGTAGCCGGCGTCCTTCATTACGGAAGTAACGTCCGCGAAGTCGAGGTTTACCATACCCGGTACCAGGATAAGGTCGGAAATACTCTGTACACCCTGTCTTAAAACGTCGTCCGCGATAGCGAAAGCGTTCTGGAGCGTGATAGGAGCGTCCGAAACATATTTTAATCTTTCGTTAGGAACAATGATAAGAGAGTCTACACAAGCGGCAAGCTCCTGAATACCCTGCTCAGCCTGAGCCATTCTTCTCTTACCCTCAAAAGCGAAAGGCTTTGTAACAACCGCGGCTGTTAAAATTCCCATATCCTTAGCGATTTTAGCTACTACGGGAGCCGCGCCGGTACCTGTTCCGCCGCCCATACCTGCGGTAACGAATACCATATCGGTATCCTTTAAGAGAGCGGCGATTTCCTCTTTGCTCTCCTCAGCGGCTTTCTGACCTATTTCGGGCTGAGAGCCTGCGCCCTTACCCTTTGTAAGCTTCTCGCCGATTTGAATTGTCTGGGAAGCCTTTGATAATCTTAAAACGTGGTCATCTGTGTTGATAGCGATAAACTCAACGTTTTTAACCTCCATAGTAACCATTCGGTTTATGGCGTTTCCGCCGCCTCCGCCGACACCGATTACCTTTATAACAGGCATATACTCACTTTCCATTTCTAAAGCAAAAGCCATTTTTACTTCCTCCTTATAATTTCATCCAAAAAACAAACTACCTTATTGATAATATATTAGTTTATAACACAAATTAACAAATTAAGACTACCACATTTTTTCTTAAAAGTAAATATAAATTAAAAAATTTTAACTAAAAAACAAAAAACAATCACATTTTAAGCCATTTATTAGCATTTTTGTTACTCCTCGGCTTCAGTCTCGGGTTCCTGTTCGTTGTCTTCGTCATAATTTTCGTCATTTTGACTATCATATTCATCTTCGTTGTTGTCATCCTGCTCGTCATACGCCTCGGTTGTTTCCTGTGTTTCGGGGGCTATGAACGTAGCTCTGACGGTAGTTTCCTCGGTCGCTGTCGTTGTGGGCTGGGTGAGGATTTCCTCCTCGTTGTCCTTGATACTTCCCTCTTTAAAATAGGATTTCTTGGTTTTGTTGCATTTTGAAACATCAAGCACGCCCTTGGTCTTAATCGACTTGTTGATATCGAGCTTTTCGTTGATAATAGCGAAAGCTGTTTTAAGCTTATACTCAATCGCCTCGGGCAGACCGATTTTTATTTTTATACGGTTATCGTATGTAATTGAGATATCGGAAATTCTCTTTATATTAATTTCGGTAATTTTCTTGTAATTATGCTTCTTTATACACTGGGAAAGCTCGTCGAAAGCCTTTGTGTAGGACTTGTCCTTAAACTCGACCTTGTCGCCGATGTTTTTCGACTTCAGCTCGGGCGCTACGAGAGAAGCGAGCTTCTTAGGTCTTTTTGAGACCTGCTCTAAAATCCTGTTCTCCTCGCTGACCTTGTAATAAAGACCGTCCGCCTTCATCGAATAGGACTCTTTGGCGTTTTCAACGTCTATAACAATCGAATTCGGGAGTCGGAAGTGGATACTTGCCGACTTAATATAGGGCAGGCTGTCTTTAACCGCCGAAGTGTCGCCGAACATAGACGCCATAAAGATATTGTCGCCTTCCCGAACCTTGGCGAGCCTTACAATAGTATCCTCGGTATAATACTTATTGCCCTCTACATAAATGTTTTCCGCCTTGAACAGCACGGTAAGAGAAAGAACAACGCCGACTACAATAACGGTCGTAATAATAGTAACGTAGGCGATAATCCTTCTTATACGCCGCTGCTTAGGAGAAATAGGCTTAGGCATTTTCTTGCGGCGTTTTTTACGCTCCTTGCGGGCCTGAGCCTTTCTTACCTCTACCTCGTCCGCGTAAAAGCCGTCCTTATGGTCGGTAGCCTCCAGATTGCGAACGCGTTTATCGGTTTCCTTCTCGATTATATCAGGCATAGTTTTTTTCCTGCGCCTGTTATTGTTTCTTTTCTTTGAGCGTTTATCGCGGGCTTTTTTGTCGTCGGGACGACGTTTTTCGCCGCGTTTATCAGCGCGCTCGGGCTCTAAGGCTCTTTCGCCTTTTACCTCGATATTTTCGACCTTTACTCTGTTCTCGCTTGCGGAGCGTAAGCGCTCAGCTTCACGGCGGCTATACTCTCCGCCTCTTGATTCATCAGGTCGTTTTTCTTTATTTCTCTGGGGTTTATCTTCAATACGGACGCCTTTTTTCATAGCCGCTTTACGCGCGGCTTCTCTTTCCTTAGCCGCCTGCTTCTGGCGTTTACGGTTTAATTCCTGTTGCTTTTTTCGCTGTTTTTCGAGCGCCTTTATCTCCTTAGGGCTAAGCTTTCTTCTGCGTTTAGGCTTTCTGTCGTCCATATTTTCACCCCTTTCCTTAGTTTTATACGTCTTATTATACCTTCCTTACATCAGCTCCGAGCGAGCTGAGCGTTATCTCAAAACTGTCATAACCTCTTTCGAGGTAACCTATACCGCCTATTTCAGTCTTACCCTCGGCGGCGAGCGCCGCTGTAATAAGCGAAGCCGCTCCGCGCAAATCCTGAGCCTCAACCGAAGCGCCGTAAAGGGTTTTAACTCCGTTTACTACGGCAACCTTTCCTTGAACGTTAATATCCGCGCCGAGCCTCATAAGCTCTCCGGCGTGCTTAAAGCGGTTTTCAAATATATTTTCAACAAACACCGAAGTTCCTCTGCACAAGGAAGCGACCGCCATAAGCGGAGCCTGCGCGTCAGTGGGAAACCCGGGATAAGGCATTGTCCTTATAAGCGGCATAGCTCTCAGTCTATCGGGAGCTGTAACGGTTAAATCTCCGTCCTTGACTTTCACCTTACAGCCGGTTTCCTCAAACACGGGAATAACGGAACTTAAGTGGCTCTGAATAACGCCCCTTAGCGTTATCTCGCCTTTTGTTACCGCCGCTGAGGACATCAGCGTAGCTGCCACGATTCTGTCGGGGATAATATTATGAGAAACAGCAAAGAGCTCCTCTACCCCGTCTATTACTATCACGCCTTCGCCGCTGCCGTAGATTTTCGCGCCCGCTTCGTTTAAGAAGTCGCACAAATCGCAAATCTCGGGCTCGCGCGCGGCGTTTATTATTGTTGTTGTGCCCTCGGCTAAAACAGCCGCGAGGATAATATTCTCTGTAGCGCCTACGCTCGGAAACGAAAGGTCGATTTTCGCGCCCTTAAGCCCGTTTTCGGCTTTGCACTCCAAAACACCGTGGCGTTCGCATATATCCGCGCCCATTTTTCTCAGGGCTTTTAAATGTAAATCAATCGGTCTGGGGCCTAATTCGCAGCCTCCCGGGAAGCTGAGTTTAGCGTATCCCGTTCTCGCGAGTATCGCTCCCAAAAACACAATCGAGCTGCGCATTTCACGCATAAGGCTGTCGGGAATTTCACTTTCACGAAGCCCGTCGCACTTAACAAGCACCGCCGAGCCCTGCTTTTTTGCTTCACAGCCGAGATAGCGGAGTATCCGCATACAAGCGTCAACGTCCGTAAGAGACGGACAGTTAAAAAGAATGTTTTCACCTCGGGTAAGTACGGTCGCCGAAAGTATCGGCAGAGCGCTGTTTTTAGCGCCTTGAACCTCAACCTCTCCGAAAAGCTTTTTACCGCCGTTTACAACAAACCTTGACACCTCAAGCACCCCTTAAAACATAATACCAATATATTTTATGGAGAGCGGCTGATAATGTGACTTACGCTTTGCCTGTAATTTTCTTTATGATTGAGTAAATTCTCTCGTTTGTGTCGAGAATAGCCATTTTTTTGGAATTCTCGCTGTATTCTCTGAGCTTCTCGGGATTCTGGAGCAGGCTGTCAGCCTTTTGGATAAGAAGCTCCTCTGTCAAATCCTTTTCCTCGATAATCTCCGCGGCTCTGTTATTAACGAGCGCCATAGCGTTGTGGTACTGGTGGTTTTCGGCTACATTGGGCGAAGGTATCAGAATAGCGGGCTTGCCGAGAGCCTGAATTTCGGAAAGCGTAATCGCTCCCGCTCTCGAGATAACCAAGTCAGCCGCCGCCATACAGGTAGCCATATTATCTATATACTCGCGCACATCAAGGTTCGGGCACTCGTTTATATCGACGCCCTTTTCCTTAATCAGCTCGGGGAACCAAAGACCGTTTTTGCCGTAGCCGTGGATATGCTGGTACTGGCCGTCCTTGCCGCTTCGGGCGATTAGTCCCGCTACGCCCTCGTTAATCATCTTAGCTCCGAGCGAGCCTCCGAACGAAAGCACTACGGGGCGCTCGTCAAGCCCGAGCTCCTTTCTGGCTTCTTGTTTGTCCGCTTCTATAATCTCGCGTCTTACGGGGTTTCCCGTAGCGACGCAGTTGCTGTTTTTGTCAAAATATTTCTCGGCGTCCTTAACGGCGAGCATAACCTTTTTAGCGTTTTTCGCGAGCATTTTATTTGTAACACCCGGGTAGGCGTTCTGCTCGTGAATTATTGTGGGGATACCCATTTTAGCGGCTGTTCTTAAAACGGGGCCGCTTACGTATCCGCCTGTGCCGACGCAGATATCGGGCTGAAACTTCTCGATAATCTTCTTAGCCTCTCTGGAGGAGGAAAAGGTTCTCTTTACGGTAAGGAAGTTCTGCTTCATAGCCGCGGGAGTCAGCTTACGCTGAAAACCGCTTATTGTGATAAACTCCATATCAAAGCCCGCCTTGGGCACAAGAGTTTCCTCCATTCCGCCTCTGTTTCCGACAAACAGAATTTCCGCGTCCTTGTTTTTGTTTCTGATAAATCCCGCTATAGCGAGCGCGGGGTTAATATGACCTGCTGTTCCGCCGCCTGCAAATAATATCCTCATTTCCAATCCTCCTTAGCCGGGAATTCCGACAACCAATTTGCTTAAAGTATTTATTCAATATATTAATCTATAACAATTATTGCTTTTCAATATTTGCCGTTCTTGAAATCGACAGTATCAAGCCCATTTGCATCAGCAGCATAATAAGCGAGCTGCCTCCGTAGCTGAAGAACGGCAGACTGATACCCGTATTCGGCAGCCAGTCGGTAATAACGAGGATATTCAGTATTACCTGTACGCCTATCTGGGACGAAAGTCCGATTCCGAGAAGCTTTCCGAAACGGTCCTTCGACCTTAAGCTCAGCGTTATTCCGCGCCATACCAAAAGCGCGAAAATCAACAGAATAATAATAGCGCCCACAAATCCGAGCTCCTCGCACACAATAGCGAATATAAAGTCGTTCTGAGGCTCGGGCAGGTACAGATATTTCTGTCTTGACTGACCGAGTCCGAGACCGAACATTCCGCCCGAACCAATAGCGTACAGCGAGTTTCTCGTCTGCCACGTGGTCTGCCACATTTCCTCTGTCGTATATATAAGCGCCTGGCCCCAGCCGTCCATTCGCTGCATAGCGTAAGTAAGGATTCCCGTTACCCACGCGCCGAGCACCGCGATAATCAACAGTACAAATCCGATAATCAGATACTTCATCTGCATTCCACCGATATAAAGCATAATTACCGTAAGAATAGCCGTAATTACGATACCCGAATAGTGGGGCTCAAGGATAAGCAGCGCCGCCGTTGAGCCGAAAACCAATAATCCGGGCAATACGCTGTATTTAGCCGACTGCATTTTGTCGTAATAAAGGCTTCCCCAGTGCGCGAAGAACAGAATCAACGCGAATTTCATTATCTCGGAAGCCTGGATATTGATAGGGCCTATCTCAATCCACCTGTGAACCTTACCGGGCAGGAAAAGTACAATTACAAGCGTCAGGTACGCAAATCCCAGCAACAAGGGCGCGAGCTTATGGAGCTTGTTGTAATTAAAAAAGGAAATTCCTATCATCGCCGCAAGTCCTATTGCCGCGTAAATCAGCTGTCGTCTTACGTAAAAATAGCTGTCGTTAAGCTTATAATACGCCGAGGGATAGCTCGCCGAAAACATCATTATCATTCCGATTATTACCAGCACGAGCACAAGCAGCAGAAACGGTAAATCCAGTCCCATACCTCTCTCAAGAAGCGGTCGGCGAATCTTACTCTGCCGTTTTTTCTTCTCGGGCTGTTTTCCCTCGGGTTGCCTTCTGCGGCGCGAATTATTAACTTTTTCATCATAAAGTCGGTTTACGTCAGCTCGACGCATAACCTCAGCCTGAGGATACGTTTTCATTCTTACCGCCAATCAATTTATCATTTTTATTATCCCATTTAATAAGGATAATTTTATAACTAAAACCTATAATCTATACTCCGTAATACACAAGACAAAACGAGAGTATTCCGAACACAACCGTTACTGCGCTGAACACGGAAACAATCTTTACTTCCGACCAGCCGCACATCTCAAAATGGTGGTGAATCGGGCTCATTTTAAACAGGCGTTTTCCGTGAGTGAGCTTGAAGTAAACTACCTGGAGCATAACCGAGAACATCTCGCAGAGATAAACGATACCGAGCGGCAAAAGCAGAATCGGCATATTCACCGCAAACGCGAGAGCGCAGACAATTCCGCCCAAGAAAAGCGACCCTGTGTCGCCCATAAACACCTTTGCGGGGTGGAAGTTCCAGAGCAAAAAGCCTAAGCATCCGCCCGCTACAGTCGCCGCCATAAAGCTGACGCCCATATAACTTAACAAACTCGCGATAAGCATAAAGAACATCGCCACAAAGAATGTCAGCGAGCCGTCTAGTCCGTCGATACCGTCGGTTAAATTTACCGCGTTAACTACTCCGACAATAACAATCGCCGCGATTATATAATAGAACCAGCCTAAATCTACCTGACCTACGAAAGGAATAAGAGTTGATGTGCTGTAGCCCATAAAACCGAGCACCGCGAGATAAGCGATAGTAACCGCAAACTGCAGCACGAGCTTCTGGATAGCCGTTAAGCCTAAATTACGCTTCTTTACCACCTTGATATAGTCGTCTATAAATCCGATAGCTCCGTGAGCGAGCGCCAGACCTAAGCCCGCAAACACAAAGGTTACGCATCTCGAGCTCTCCTGCTGGAACGCTCCTACAAAGCTGTTGCCGAACATACTGTATAACAGCACGCTTATGGAAGTTACAACAGTTATTCCGACTATGAACATTATTCCGCCCATTGTAGGCGTTCCCTGTTTATCCTTATGCCATGACGGTCCGTCCTCGAGAATCGTCTGACCGAAATTCACCTTATGGAGGAACGGAATAAGAAATTTTCCTATTACCGCTGTCAGCGCGAATGATAAAAGCGCCGATAAAAACGTCCATATTCCAAATACTGTCATTTTATTTCTTCCTTTCTTTTTTTATGTGTCTACGTCAACACATGCAGTCCCTATCTTACATGTGATATCCCCCGTACCTTGGCTCTCTTATCAAGTTTTGGATACTTGGGAGATGTTCTGCTGTAGACTATTCTGTCAGCACATACAGTCCCTGTTTTATATGTGATATCCCCCGTACCTTAAACTGCTTTATTAAGCTTAAGGTAACTTATTAGTCGTGGACTACCGTACCGCCCTTGAACTCTACGGTTATTACCGTACCAGGGTTAACCGACTCGCCCGAGCTGATGCTCTGCGTGGTTGAAACGGCGTTAGCGCTGGAGGTAACGCCCGAGAAGCTTACGTTCAGTCCCGCGGAGGCTGCTATAGAGTTAACCGTAGAAACGGAATAGCCGACCATATCGGGCACATTAACCTTCTCTTTCTTGGAGTCGTTATCTGTATAAAGAACGATATTACCGCCGACGGGTATCTTTGTAGCCGCCGTAGGCATCTGGGCGACAACCTTTTTGCCGCTTCCCTTAACCGTAGTCGTGAAGCCGTCCTTCTCAGCGGAAGCCTTGGCTTTGTCAACCGAAAGTCCGACATAAGAGCCCGCGATTGTATCTACATACTGCTTTTCGCCGTTGTTGTATTCAGCCTGAACCTCCAAGTACGGAAGAACCTCGCTCATAATATTTACAAACACAGGAGCTGAAACCTGACTTCCGTAATAGGAAGCGCCTCGGGGAGTATCGAAGAATACAAGGCAGGCAACCTCGGGCTTGTCGGCGGGAGCAAATCCGCAGAACGAAGCGATATAGTCCTTATATCCGCTCTGGGACTGTCCGATTTTCTCGGACGTACCCGTCTTACCGCCTACGCGGTAGCCTGAGATATAGCCGTTATTTACGCCGCCTTGAGTAGTGTTTCTCTCAAGGAAGTCGCACATTTTCTTACTTACCGCCTTGGAAACAACCTGGCGTTTTACGATAGTATCGGTATTCTTTACAACGTTGCCGTCAACGTCGGTAATCTTCTGTACTACGTAAGGCTGTAAAACCTTACCGCCGTTTGCAATCGCCGAGCAGGCTGTTACCATTTGAATCGGCGTAATCGAGAAGTTCTGTCCGAACGAGGCAACCGCCAGGTCGGTAACGGACATCGAGCCGTCCTCGTTAAAGAACAAGTCGTCGGACTCACCGGGTAAGTCGATACCTGTAGGCTCGGAAAAACCGAAAGCCTGATAGTATTTATAGAACTTGTCGGCTCCGACTCTGGAACCGATATCGATAAAAGCGGGGTTACAGGAATTCGCTATAACCTGGAAAAGATTTTGGCTTCCGTGGCCCGAATGGAAATGGCAGTGGATAGTGTGGTCGTAAATAGACACCGAACCGCTGCAATAGAAATGCGAGTTCTCGTTTACGACCCCCTCGTTAAGCGCCATTGACGCGGTACACATCTTAAATACCGAACCGGGGTAATATGTATCGGCAACAGCTTTATTACGCCACATAGCGCCTAAAGCCGCGCTCTCGGCAGCCGCGCGCTTCTTCTCGGGAAGCTTGCGGATTGAAGCCAAATCCGCGTCGGACAAATCGTAGGGCTTATTTAAATCGTAGCCGTCAACGGTTACCATAGATAAAATAGCGCCCGTGTTTACGTTCATAATAATACAAACGCCTCGGTTTACGACCTTATTGTCCGTAATACCCTTTTTCATATATTTTTCGGCGATAGACTGAATAGTTTCGTCTATTGTCAGCGTTATATTGTTTCCGTCCTTAGCGGCGACATTCTGCTCATACTGGAAAGGCATATCGGTCTGGTTGGCGTTTCTGGCGGTAATAATTCTGCCCGGAGTACCTGTTAAGTACTTGTCGTACTGGTACTCAACGCCCTCAAGCCCCTGGTCGTCCGAGCCCGTAAATCCGATTACGGAGGAAGCGAGGTCGTTATACGGATAGTAACGGCGGTAATCGTCAAACAACGTGATTACGTTGCTTAATCCGCTGAACTTATCGTTGAGCTCGTCGCACAGCTTAAGAATCTGTTCGCGCTCGTCACTTTCGATTTTACGCTTCAAGACAACATAATATGTCTTTTGTTTCGTTTTCTTATAAACATCATCATAATTAAGGTCGAGTATCTTGGAGAGTCTGTTGGAAACAAATACTCTCTGCTCCTCGGTTTCGAGATACGCGGGAGCCAAAACTACCTTCCACACCGACGCGCTCTGAGCCAAAACCTTGCCCTTTGAGTCATAAATCGTTCCGCGTTTGGAGTTAACGGTTGTATCAACGAGCTGCTGCTCGACGGCTTTTTCCTGCAGATATGTTCCCTGTACAAGCTGTAAATACGCGAGTCTGACCGACACAGCGCCGAAGCCTGTTACAAGAATAAGCAGAATGAGCACGGTGGTTCTCATTCTGAGCAGTTGGATAGCGCCTTTTTTAGAGCGCTTTTTACCGCTTTTAGCCATACAACCTCTCCTTTCCATAGAATAGTTAAGAATTTACGTTTATATTATATAGCCAAAATAAGAGTTAAGATTACACATCTCAACTCTTATTCATTCCATAACATATTTATTAATTTAACCCGAATGTTATGACCAAAGTCCTGTAATCGCGTCTATGATTTTCTGGAAGAAGTTTTTGTTAGCGTCTCCTGAAATTTCCGCTTTATCGCCCTTTGAAAGAGAAACGAACTCTTTCTGAGCGTTTTCCGCCTTACTCATACCGAGCTTTTCTTTAGCGTAGTTCTCGATATCCGTGGTGGAGTGGTTGGACTGAATAGCCATTTGGTTTTGGGTATATGTACTCTGGGCGTTACTGAGCTCCGCCTTTTTGGTGATAATCTGCTGATTAAGCTCAGTAAGCTGAACCTGTCCGACTATAATCACCGCTACGGCGAAAGTAATCGCCAGACTCGCCATTGCGCCGATAAAAAGCTTAAAAGGATTGTGTTTTCTTCTGCGTATTTTTACAATTTCATCCTGCGGTAAAGTTACAACTTTACTTTTATCGGTCTTTTCGACCTTTTTTTCAGTTTTCTTTTTGGGGAGCTTCTTCGCCGCGCTGTCCTTAAATATATTAAGGTCGTACGCCGCTCCTCTGTTATCATAAGTCATTGTCATATATCTTACCTCAACGGTTATCTACTATACACCATAAAACGTGTTTTATATTTCTTTATAGCAAAAATATTACAAATTTTTAATTTTTCTTTAATTCTGTTACGGAAGATTTTTATATTCCGCAGGGGAATATAACAGAATATTGTGATTTATTCTCGGTTTTTACACAATTTATTGTGTTTTACAGTTGTTTTACAACCTTTACATTTCTGTTATATTTTACTACAGATTGTAACGAATGTCCAGTACATATCAAGAATTTTCAAGAATTTTTCGGCAAATTCTTAGTTTTGCACTCCTTGAGCGCGGATTTGTGGACAATTCTTGTGAATTTGCCACAACGGGCTTGCGGGTAACGGGCTCAGCCTTCGGTTTGTTTCCGCATACGCATACCGGAAAATCCTTAGGACAGGTACAACCCTGATACCAGGAAGCCATTTTTTGCTTTACAATTCTGTCCTCGAGCGAGTGGAATGTAATTACCGCGAGCCTTCCGTCTTTACCAAGCAACTCAAAAGCGTCGTCAAGACCTTGCTTTAACGCGTCGAGCTCGTGGTTTACCTCTATTCTCAGCGCCTGAAACGTCTTTCTGGCGGGATGTCCCGCTCGTCTGACGCGTTCGGGAACGCTGTTCCTGATTATCTCAGCCAGCTCAAAGGTCGTTTCTATGGGTTTGTTTTCCCTGTATTTTACAATACCCTTGGAAATTGAGTCGGCGTATTTTTCCTCGCCGTAGGTATATATAATCCTCGACAGCTCTTTTTGAGACAGGTTATTTACCAAATCCGCCGCCGATGTCCCTGATTGGGACATTCTCATATCGAGAGGAGCGTCCTCGTGAAAGGAAAAACCCCGCTCGGCGGTGTCGAGCTGGTGAGAAGAAACGCCTATATCGAGCAACACGCCGTCAACCTGGTAAATACCCCGCTGGTTAAGAAGGCTTTTCATCTCGGAAAAATTACCTTTAATAATTATTGAGTTTTCGTTGTCCTTAAACCTCTGCTTAACGGTCGCTATAGCGTCGGGGTCCTGGTCGATTGAAATAAGCTTACCTGATTTTAACCGCTTTAAAATTTCATAGGAATGACCTCCGCCTCCCGCGGTACCGTCAACGTAAATTCCGTTTTCCTTTATATCAAGACCGTCGATAGTTTCGTTAAGCAGTACGGGAATATGAGAAAATTCCATAACCGCTCCTTATAAATTCAACAATCCCAAAGCGTCCTCGAAAGCGTCGTTGTTAGCCGACAGCATTTCACAAAGCTTATCCTCGTTCCATATTTCGATACGGCTGTCCATACCTACTACGGTAACAGTTTTTTCGAGTCCCGCCGCTTTTCTCAAATTCGCGGGGATTGGAATTCTGCCCTGCGAATTCGGAGAAACTTCAACAGCGGTCGCAATAATCTTGTATTGCATCATCAGCGCCTGACGAGCAGGCATTTCCTTAATATTTTTCCTTAAACCTTCAAATTCGGGGATAGAGAGCACCTGAACACAGTCGTAAAAACCTTTTGTTACAATAAAGGTTTCTCCCAGTTCTTCCCTGAAACGGGCGGGCAAAACGATTCTGCCTTTTGAGTCTATATTATGAGTAGTTGTGCCCGAAAACATTTTGCCGCCTCCTTTTGTTACCGTTATTTGCCACTATAGAATTAACTGTAGCCATTTTCTGCCACTTTCGAATTAACTATAGCCACTTTGTGACACAAATTGCCACCGTGTAAACATTATACTCTATCTGAAACGAAATTGCAAGAAAAAAGTTACAGCATTTTTACCAAACATAGGCGACCTTTTTTTGCTATTTTACACAAAAACAGACACCATTTCGCTGTTCAAGACACTTTATCGGCTTTTTGTGCGTGTTTTTCACTTTATTAATACTGAATTCAACTTGTTTTTTTAGCTTGTAAGGGCTTTTTCGCTGTGTTATAATCGAAATACAAACTCAAATACATACCTTACAAGGAAGGAAAACTATGGAAACAAAGAGAAAAATTTTTAAACCCCGAAATATTTTTCTGCTGACAGCCACGCTCGTGTTGTTAATAGTCACTCTGGCGGGTATGATAAGCATAGGAAAAAACTATACCGTATGGGATTTCCAAAAATCAAACCCCGAAACGGATAAGCCTGTTGTAACAGAAAGCCGTACAAATATCGTCAAGATTGAGGATACATCAATCAAAAAGGTTAACGGCTACTACAGTATCGCTATCCGTATACAGTCCGTAAACGCGGGTGAAACAACGATAACGATTAAAAACAACGACAGCGACACACCTATCAAATACCATTTTTATGTCCTACCTTTGGGAATTATTTTTGAGGGCAACAACTTTTTTAACTCAAACTCAAACTGCTACACAATTCTTTTGCCGTCTGTTTACATATTTATTCTGATACTGACGATTTTCCTTGTTATGAAATACAGAGAAAAAAGAAAGAAAGGCGAGTTTTCTTACTCGCTGGTCGCGATCGGCGGAGTTATTCTCTACTTCGCGGGTAATATTCTCACTTTTCTGATTCTCTACCTGAACGTTTTGCTGGAGTCGTTGCCGCTCGACGGCACCAAGCTAAATATTTTTATGTTTATGAACGTTCCCGCCATACTGAACCTCTTAGCCCAGAGCGGAACGATTTTCGCGTTTATTTCATGTCCTTTGCTTCTGCTGTTCGCTTTAGCTGTAAGCATAAGCAATATTTCTCTTGTAAGGCACGAGGGCTTCAGGCCGCTGAATCTTCTCGGAATAATTTCGGGAATCGCTTTTGTCAGCGGATTATTGGTAATACTATTTATGGCTACGAGAGATTTTCAGGGCTCGGAGCAACAGTACAAATTATTCAGCACGATTAACATAGCGCTCAGCTTCACGTTCTGTTATGTGGAATGTATGCTGCTGTCAACCATAAACTGCTCATTTATGGCTACACGCTATAAGCTGAGCCATAATCAGGATTACATTATTATACTCGGCTGCGCGATAAGAAAAGACGGTACGCCTACCCCGTTACTCAAAAGCAGAATTGACCGCGCCGTTGATTTCGAGCGCGAACAGTTCGAGAAAACAGGCAGACACGCGTTCTTCGTACCCTCGGGCGGACAGGGCCCTGACGAGGTTGTTTCGGAAGCGGAATGTATGAAAAACTACCTTATTGAGCAGGGGATCGCCCGTGACAGAATTATTCCCGAGGACAAATCGGTGAACACGTTCCAAAATATGAAGTTCTCGAAAGCGAAAATCGAGGAACACGCGGGCAATTTAAAAAACGTAAACATAGCTTTTTCAACCACCAACTACCACGTATTCAGAGGATATATTCTCTCAAAAAAAGTAGGAATGAAAGCGAAAGGACTCTCGGCAAAAACCAAGCTTTACTTCTATCCAAACGCGTTTGTCAGGGAGTTTATAGGACTTTTGTACGAGGAAAAGCTCAGGCACGCGCTGTTTATCGTTTCGATAATCGTTCTGTTTATTATATTTATGCTGTTCGGAACGTAAATTGAAGTTAATTATAGATTCATACATAAAAATAAAGGGACTGCTTCGGCAGTCCCTGTATTACATATAAACAACGGGGGTTGTCACAAACGACAACCCCTTAATCATATTATTTTTTACTCTGCTTAAAGCTCTGGCGCGCCTTACGGATATCCTGAGCGCAGCCTGTAATAAGCTCGTCTGTACGCTTCATAATATCGTCAACATAGTTGTTGGCTGCCTTTGTGATTTCGCTCGCCTTTTTCTTAGCGTCGGTTACGATTTCACGAGCCTGAGCCTCGGCGGCTTTTGTAATTTCGTGCTCGCTTACCATAATCTTGCGGCGTTCCTCAGCCTGACGGATGATTTCCTCGCCGTTCGACTTAGCCTCGGCAATAATCTGCTCACGGTCGGCTACAACGTTTTTCGCCTGGCGGATTTCTGTCGGAAGCGCTTCGTCAATCTCGTCGAGAATATACAAAACTCTGTCGCTTGAGATAAGAACCTTCTTATCTCTTGAAAGCGGAACCGCCTTAGCGTCGTTTACCATATCCTGTAATTCAAGAATTAAATCGTCTACTCTCATAGTTTCCTCTCCATTATCTAAAGATTTTTCAGCCTTTTAAGTATTTCATCATGCACGCACTCGGGAACAAACGAGCTTATATCTCCGCCGAGAGCGGCTACCTGTTTTACCATACTTGAACTGAGATACATAAAATCAGCCTTACAGGTAAGGAAAACCGTCTCGAGCTCGGGATTCAGCTTTTTGTTGGTGAGCGCCTGCTGAAATTCATATTCAAAGTCCGACACCGCTCTTAAACCCTTTACGATAGCGGTCACGCCTTTCTCCCTGGCGTAATAAGCCAGAAGTCCGTCGAAGCCGACGATTTCGATATTATCGAGTCCCTTTGTCGCCTGAGCCAAAAGCTCCATTCTTTCCTCGGTTGTAAAGCTCGGAGTTTTCGCGGCGTTCTTTAATACGCCGACGATAACGTGATCGAACATTTTCGAGGCTCTTGTGATAATATCTATATGACCTAACGTAACGGGGTCAAAGCTGCCGGGACAAATTACCTTTGTTTCCATTAAACAACTTCCCGATTTGTTTTTATTGCGTCAGACATAGTCCTTATGCCTGTACATAGATATTTTTATTTTACCATAGTGTTTCTGTCTGTCAAGCGTAAAATCGCCATAATTTTGTAAAATTTCCTCTTTTTCAGGATTTTCTACAATAATTATGCCTGTTTTTTTCACATTTTCAAGAACAGCGGGCAGAACCTCCTGCAAAACTCCCGTACCGTACGGCGGATCGAGATATACGATATCGAACATCTCGCTGTTCATATTCAGGAAAGAAAGGCTGTCGGTATGGAGCACCTTTGCCCTGTCGTAAAAGCCTGTGTTGTTAAGGTTTTTTCTCACGATGTCAACGGCTTTTCGGGAACTGTCCACAAAAACCGCCGACTCCGCGCCTCGGCTCAAAGCTTCGATTCCCATTTGTCCGCTTCCCGCGAACAAATCGAGAAACTTTCTTCCCTGTATATCAAATTGTATAGCGGAAAAAATCGCTTCCTTTACCTTGTCGGTAGTGGGACGTACATCCGCGCCCTCAAGCGTTAACAGTTTTCTTCCGCGGGCTTCTCCCGTAATTACACGCATATTTTGCCCTCCAAATGTAAGCTTATTTTGATTTTAACATAATATTATCAAAAACACAAATTATCAGTCGTTGTGAAAATAGTTATAGACCGCGAGCGCGCTGTCGTGCGTCATACGAGGACAGTTTTCGAGCTCAACCAAATCCGCGTTACGGATATTCTCAATAGTGCGGAAGTTTTTCAGCAGAGCCTTAGCCCTCACCTCTCCTATTCCGTCAATATCGGTAAGCGAGCTTTTAAACGCGGTGTTTTTTCTGCGCTGGTGGTGGTAGCCTACCGAAAAACGGTGAACCTCGTCCTGCATCTTGCTTATAAAGGTAAAAACGGAGCGCCTCGAGCTTATTGAAATTTCTCCGCCCGTACCCGTAATAGCTCGGGTACGGTGATGGCCGTCCTTTACCATTCCGAAAATCGGAACGTCCGCTTTGTGTTTTTCCAGTATCGGCAAGACGGCGCCGACCTGTCCTTTGCCTCCGTCAAGCAGAATCAAGTCGGGCATTCTGCCGAAGCCCTCGCCCGTGTCCTTTAAATTCTCGTATTCCGTAAAGCGCCTGTCGAGAACCTCCGCCATAGAGGCGTAATCGTCCTGCCCCTCAAAGCCCTTTATTTTAAACTTTTTGTACGCCTTTTTAAGCGGTTTTCCGTTTTCGTATACTATCATTCCCGCGACGTTTTCAGTTCCAGCGAGATTAGAGATATCGTAGGACTCTATATACTCGGGGATTTTCTCAAGCCCGAGCAGGTTTTTAAGCTCCTCCAAAACCGAGTACTCGCGCGAGGTTCTGCCCTTAATCTGAGCCAAAACCTCAGCCGCGTTCTTTCTGCACATACTCACAAGCTGAGCCTGCTCGCCGCGCTGAGGACAAGTAACGTATACCCTGCGCCCGAGCTTCTGAGTCAGCCATTTTTCTACAGCTTCCCTGTCCTCAAGCTCCCTGTCAAGAGTAATACAACGCGGGATTTCGCGGTTAAGCGAGTAATAGTTTACTATAAACTGCGAAAGCTCGGCGTCGTCCTCCATGGGCGAGTTTACGACAAAATTTTCGTGGTCGTACAGCCTTCCGCCCTCAAAGCGGAAAATCTGGAAACAGCCTCTGTCGCTGTCTGTGAAATAGGCGATAACGTCCTGGTCGGGAATATTCACGGATACGACCTTCTGCTTTTCGGACATCTTTTTTACCGCTGTTATTTTATCTCTTATTTTCGCCGCCCGCTCAAAATCAAGATTGTCGGAAACCTCACGCATCTGCTCTGTAAGCTTTTTTAAGGTTTTCGTGCTTCCGCCTTTAAGGAAGTCAAGCGCCTGCTCAACGTTCTCGTTATACTCCTTGAAGCTGAGCTTTCCCCTGCAGGGAGCTAAGCACTGCTTTATGTGGAAATTAAGACACGGTCTTGACTTTCCGAAATCGTCGGGGAATTTGCGGTTACAAGTCGGGAGCTTAAAGATTTTGTTAGCTTCCTCAACCGACTGTTTAACATAGAAGCTGTTTTTATACGGTCCGATATATACGGCGCCGTCGTCCTTTTTCTGAAGCTCGTAGGTAATTTTACGCCACTTATCGGGGCTTACGCGAATATATGAATAGCCCTTGTCGTCCTTCAGAAGAATATTGTATTTTGGCGTATGCTGTTTTATTAAACTGCACTCAAGAATAAGCGCCTCAAATTCGCTGTCACAGATAATGTATTCGAAATAATCGACATTTTCGACCATACGCCGAACCTTTTCGGGGTGATTGGTCTGGGAGCCGAAATACTGGGACACACGGTTTTTGAGCGCCTTGGCTTTTCCTATATATATAATTTTGCCGCTTTTATTGTGCATAATGTACACACCCGGCGAAAGCGGAAGCGCCATGGCTTTTTTTCTGAGCTCATTAATTTTCATTCTTATCCGTCCGCGTATAGCTTTTGTTGAATTTAACCGACAATACTAATTATTTTTTGTGTGACAGGAGTTAGTTGAGATGACAGCTATTAAGGCCGCCGTCTTGAATACTTATACAATTTATGAGTAAATTCCTGTCACATAAAAAGAAAAGGGCGGTTTCCCGCCCGTTATTCCGTTCTTAGTTGTTTACTGGTCAGCGAAGCCCGACTCAACTAACGCTACAAGACCGTCAACAGCTTCCTGCTCGTCAACGCCGTCAGCGATAATCTTAATCTCTGTTCCGCCAATGATACCAAGTGATAATACACCGAGAAGACTCTTTGCGTTAACTCTTCTCTCTTCCTTCTCAACCCATACGGTAGCCTTGTACTCATTAGCCTTCTGGATAAAGAAAGTAGCGGGACGAGCGTGTAAACCCGCCTTATTTTCAACTAAAACATCCTTAACGTACATAATCAAACCCTCTCTGATTCCTTCTACGAATTTTTAAATGATACCACTCGGGCATTTCCATAGTACATATTATATCACTTTTCTGCCGTACGTCAACACTCAAAAATCAATTTTGGATTTAATAATAATTATAACTGATTTCAGCTTTTTCCCTTTGTGCAACTTAACTAATTTTAGTCAGCTCTGTGAAATTAATATCTATTATTCAATTATTATTTCTCTGTGTATCGGCACATTTTAGAATATTAAGGTCGTCCTCGGACATATCGCGCTTTTCCAGCATATCGGGACGTTTCTTCGCCGTATTTATAAGACTCTGCTCGTATCTCCAGCGGTCAACCTTAGCGTGATCTCCGCTGTACAAAACCTCGGGCACTTCTATCCCGCGCCATTCAATCGGCTTTGTGTACTGCGGATACTCCAAAAGCCCGTTATAGTGGCTCTCCTCGGTAAAGCACTCATCGTTTGAGAGCACTCCCGAAACAAGCCTGGAAAGCGCGTCAACAAACACAAGCGCGGGCAACTCGCCTCCCGTCAACACATAGTCGCCTATGGAGATTTCCTCGTCGACGAACTCGTCGATAACACGCTGGTCCACACCCTCGTAATGTCCCGCCAGAACGCAGATATTATCGAGTGTTGAGAGCTCCTTAAGCTTTCCCTGATTAAGCGGTTTGCCCTGGGGCGACATATAGATAAAATACGGTCTTTTTCCTCTTTGCTTTTCGATATCCTCAAAGCACAGAGCTATCGGCTCGCACTTCATAACCATACCCATTCCGCCGCCGTAGGTCGTATCGTCGACGCGGCGGTGTTTATCGAGCGCGTAATCGCGAAGCTGGTGACATTTAATCTCCAGCGCCCCGCTTTTTTGAGCGCGTCCGATAATACTCTCGCCCAAAACCGCCTCGCACATCTCGGGGAAAAGCGTTATTAAATCAATTTTCATCGTCAAAAAGCCCTTTCATAGGTCTGATATAGATTATGCCATCGTCAACATTTTTCTCAATCACAACGCTGTCGATAACGGGGACAAG
Organism: uncultured Ruminococcus sp.; assembly: GCA_902797225.1. GTDB lineage: Bacteria > Bacillota > Clostridia > Oscillospirales > Acutalibacteraceae > Ruminococcoides. The sequence goes on from CADBSD010000021.1 coordinate 20,940, forward strand.
GTAATCCCTGCCGTTTTTTGTAACGGTATATACGTCGTTCGCTCCTGTTTTGAAAACGTCGCTGATTTCACCGTACTCTACTGAATTTTCGTCAAAATCAACAACCTTACATCCGATTAAGTCCTGAATAAAATTTTTGCCATCGGGAAGCTTTATATCGTCGCGGTTAATGTAGAGAATCTTTCCGCGCAGCTTTTCGGCTTCCTCGATGTTGTCGATACCTTTCACCGTCATAAGAACGATATTCTTGTGGGGACGGCATTTCACGCTGAGCTTTTCTTTTCCCTCGTCAAAGTACAGCGTTTTGAAATAAGATAAAAAATCGGGAGTATCGCTCCACGGGTTCACGCGGATTTCACCGCGCACGCCGTGAGTTCCGACGATTTTCCCGACCTCAAGAAATTGCTTTTTCATAATTTACCTCTCGGAAGTAATTTTTTATTATTCTAACATTTATAGCGAAATATATCAACAGTATATTATCGAATAGAAAAAATCCGCCCTTAAGACGGGCGGATCGTAGTATGAGGAGTTTAAAAATTAGTCGATTTCAACCATTACCTTCTGGTCGTTTCTTACAGCAGCGGAACGAGCGATTGTACGGATAGCCTTGGCGATTCTGCCCTGCTTACCGATAATACGTCCCATATCATCCTCGGCAACGTGGATGTGATAAACTGTTACGTCCTCCTCGTTGGGAGCGTCTGCTGTTACCTCGACAGCGTCGGGGTTCTCTACTAAACCTTTAGCAATAATTGTGAGTAAATCTTTCATTTTTCTAAATCCTTTCCATTCTTACTGTTTCGGCTTTTAAGCCTAATGATTTTAATAACTCAGCCTCGGGCTGTAATTTGCTTTTTCAGCTTTTGGTTTTAGTCGATATAACCGTTCTTCTTTAAAAGAGCCTTAACGGTATCTGTAGGCTGAGCGCCGTTAGCAATCCACTTTTTAACAGCTTCACCGTCAACCTTGAACTCCGAGGGGTTCTTTAAGATATCGTATGTTCCGATTTCCTCGATGAAACGACCGTCACGGGGATATCTGGAATCAGCTACTACTACTCTGTAGAAAGGCGCCTTCTTGGCTCCCATTCTTCTGAGTCTGATCTTTACTGCCATTTTAATGTCACCACCTTGTGTTTTATTGTCTATATAAAGCACATATTATATATGTCTATTATAGATTAAAGCCAACCGCCGCCCGGCATACCGGGGAGGTTCATATTGCGCTTTTTCTTACCCTTTGAGTTGAATCGGCGCATCATTTTCTGCATATCCTTGAGCTGTTTCAGAAGTCTGTTGACCTCCTCGACGCTTCTGCCCGAGCCCGCCGCGATTCTTCTCTTACGGCTCGGATTTATTAAATCGGGCTTCGCTCTCTCCTCGGGAGTCATCGAGAGGATAATAGCCTCTGTCCAGTCGAGAGCTCTGTCGTCGATATCAACGTCGTCGAGCTTGTTGCCGAGTCCGGGAATTTTTGAGAGGATACCTTTAAGCGGCCCCATTTTTTTAATCTGTCCGAACTGGTCGAGCAAATCGTTGAAGTCCATTTTATTATGGAGCATCTTTTTCGCGACTTCCTCGGCTTTTTTCTCGTCGAGCTTTTCCTCAGCCTGTTCAATAAGGGTGAGAACGTCGCCCATTCCGAGAATACGGCTCGCCATACGGTCGGGGTGGAACTGCTCGAGATCCTCAAGCTTTTCGCCCGTAC
>CADBSD010000022.1 GCA_902797225.1 uncultured Ruminococcus sp.
AAATTTTCATGATATACTGTTGTTGAAGTTAAGTAAACAGCAGTAGTTAAGGAGATGAAAACAGATGAATACTGCTGTTGCTTTAGCAGATATATATATGAGACTGTCCCGAGAAGAAGCTAAATCGGGAGAATCACAAAGTATATCTAACCAAAGAAATATAATACGTCAATATTGCAAAGATAACAATATCACAGTTGTACGAGAATTTGTTGATGACGGATATTCGGGTTCAAACTTCACAAGACCGGGATTTCAAGATATGTTGCACCATATCGACACAGGACTTGTTAATACAGTTATCACCAAGGACTTATCAAGACTGGGCAGAGATATGAGCGAATCAAGCTACTATGCTGAAACCTATTTCCCCGAACACGATATTCACTATATCGCAATCAGCGATAGCTTTGATTCCAATGAAGTGAATCTGATGGCTCCCTTTCAGTTCGCTATGAATGATGTTTACCTGCGTGACTGTTCAAGAAAAATCAAACAGGTTATCAAACAGAAAAGGCAGCGCGGCGAATACTGCGCCTGTCCCCCGTTCGGATATATGCGCAATCCCAACGACCGTACAGGCATTATTCCCGATCCAAATACAGCGCCGATAGTTAAGCGCATATTTGAACTTGCCGTGAAAGGTAATTCGGCTCACGCTATTGCAAACATTCTGACTGAAGAAGCCGCCATAACGCCGTTGAAATACAGGGTTTTACACCGTGACAAATTCTGCGAAAAAGGCGCCGCAAGGGCTACTGACGTATGGAATCACACAACCGTTAAGCGTATACTGAAAAATCAGGTTTATTTAGGGCACACTCTTCTCGGCAAAACCGCAAAGGCAAGTTTGAAATCAAAAAAGAAGGTTCAGATCCCCCGGGAAGATTGGATTATCACCTATAATACGCACACACCCTTAATCACCACGGAGGAATACGACACGGCTCAGTATTATATCGGAATGAACACAAAGAGCTGGAGCAAATATGATAACGTCAGAAAAAGCGTTTTCAACGGCATTATCTTTTGCGAGCACTGCGGTTCAGCGCTGTGTTCAGCCGGTTCTGTTTACAAAGGTGAAAGAGAAAAATACTGGTATCTTTCCTGTCTGAACATTCCGAAGCGTTCAGCCAACCATTGTGAGCGAGGCGCGAGAATCAAATACTCGGACTTGGTGGAAATAGTAAAGTCGGAGTTAAATTGTTTTATATCATTGAGCAAGGATGATATAGACGAGATAATCAAAGCCGCTGTAGAGAGCAATAAGAAAAATGTTTATCAGGTTAAAAACAGCCTGCAAAGCATTGAAAAGAGATTAAATGATATTGATAAAATCATATTGAAACTCTATAACGACAACGCTATGGGAAACATCAACGACGAGCAGTTATCAACAATGCTTACAAATCTCAACAAGGAAGCTGCTTCCTTGAAAACGAGAGAAAAAGAAATCCGCGCAAAAGCCGATGATGTTTCAGTAGATGATTCCTACAAGGCTTTTTTCAGCCTTATCGAAAGATACAATCATATTGATGAATTGACTCCCGAAATCGTCAGAACCTTTATCGAGCGAATTGAGGTCGGCGAGAAAATTCTTCCGGACGGATACAAGGTAGCTTCACATAGTATCCCCTACAGGCAGAATATCAAAATCACTTATCGGTTTATCGGGAATATCAGCAAAGATGAAAGGGCTTTTAATCAGGAAAAGTCACCGTCAAAAATCGCATAGTTTTTGATGTGGTTGAACACCGAGATTAAAAACGGTCAAAAATGCCAAAAATGGCTTAAAACCTGACAAAATTGCCTGATTTTTAAAATGTCTTTGAACGTCATGAGAGGTAGGAGTTAACCTTAAGCAGGGCTACAACGGAGATCTCACATCTCGCCAGGCAGGTTCTGTCGGCGGTCAGATGGTTAAAAAGATGATCGAAAGCTATGAGAAAGGCTTAAAGTAATTAAGCTAAGGTAAGATTATAAACAAAAGGCAGGGCGGAAAAGTTCGGTAATAATCGGACTTTTCTACCCTGCCGAGTTTTATATTTTCGCTTCTTTTATTATTTCGGGGAAAAATTTGTCCCCGCCGCATAGCATAATCCACGCTGAGCCAAGCATATATTTTTTAAAAAAGTAGTCTTTGTTTTTGTAGCTTATTTTATCCGGAAGCTCACTTAAATCTAGCTCTGTAACCTTAAAATGAAAGCCCTCTCCGAGGCATTTTATAAACGCCTCCTTAGCCGTCCAGAGTTTAAAGAAATAATCTTTTTTATCCTCAACAGCCGAGAGTTCCTTCAGCTCGTTTTCGTGGAAAACGACCTTGCCTACCCGCTCATAATTAAGGTCTTTTCCGAATTCTATATCGCAACCGACTTCCTTACCGCTTACGGCGAGAATCACATAATTTCCGCTGTGGGATATGCTGAAGGATTTTTCACCGTTAATATACGGCTTACCGTACTCGTTGAGTTTTATTTCGCCCTCTCCCAGAATTTTCCTCACCATTAGTCCCGCACAGGCGCAGGCGAGCTTGTCGTTTTCGTGAACAAGACGGTTTATTTTTTCGAGTCGGTATTTAGGTAGCGTTTGTATGTTTAATTCGCTTAAAGAATAATTTTTAGTGTCAATATAATATAGTTCTACCATAACAAAACGGGACGGAACTCCGCCCCACCTGTCCTTTAATTAATAACCCTCTTTACCGCTTAAGGAATCGTCGTCGACAATCCAGTCCTCTACGTAGATAGCCGTAAACTCGGTTTTGCTGTTACGGACAACTACGCGCTTTATACCCGCGTTTATAATCATACGCTTACACATAGCGCAGGAATTAGCGTTCTCCACGTATTTTCCCGTGCCGTATTCTTTTCCTACAAGGTACATAGTAGCGCCTATCATCTGCTCGCGCGGAGCGTGGATAATAGCGTTAGCCTCGGCATGTACGCTTCGGCAAAGCTCGTAGCGCGTGCCTCTTTCAACATTCATTTTCTCGCGCACGCAGGTACCGAGGTCATTACAATTCTTTCTGCCTCGGGGAGCTCCCACGTAGCCCGTGGATACAATCTGGTCGTTGTTAACGATAATCGCGCCGTAGTTTCGGCGGATACACGTTCCCCTCTCTAAAACAGTTTCAGCTATATCGAGATAATAGTTTTCCTTATCAATTCGTGACATTATTTCCACCTCATTCATTAATACAATAATATAATGGAATATTTATCTGTATTTGTCAAGTGTTATTTAGTTGTTTTATGCAGTTTGCACAAACAGTTTTTCCCATATAGTGCTTAAGAGAACCGTTTTTACCGCAGAAAACGCAGCTCTCCTCCGCTTTTCTTATAACTATCGTATCTTTTTCGACATCAATCTTTATCATATCGTTTATTCTCAGCCCGAGTTCTTCCCTCACGTCCTTCGGGAGAACAACTCGTCCAACGTCGTCAATTTTTTTGTAGCTTGTATATGCCATAATATCAGCCCCTTCCGATATTTAATTTACCAAAAATTGACAAAAAAGTCAACGATTAGCAAATATTCGTCAATATTTATCACAAGGGTGATGCTATGTTAAACTACATTTTTGCGGGAATGATAATAATTTCCCTAATTTGCTCCGTTATTACGGGCAGTACCCAATCACTAGCGCAGTCAATAGTAAAAGGATGCTCTGAAAGTATAGATTTGCTGATAACTATGGCGGGAATGCTGGCGCTCTGGTCGGGCATAATGAAAATTGCCGACAAGGGCGGATTCACCAAAATAATCGGAAGGCTGCTTTGTCCCATTCTTCGCCTGCTTTTTAAGGACGTAAAAAAGGACAGTAAGGCGTTAAAATACATAAGTATGAACGTCAGCGCTAATCTTCTCGGGCTCGGCAACGCGGCGACGCCGTTCGGAATAAACGCGGTCAGAGAGCTAAAAAGACTTAACGGAAACGACGACAAGGCCTCGGACGATATGATAGTTTTTGTCGTTATGAACACCGCCTCTATACAGATTATGCCGACTATGGTCGGAACCTTGCGGCAGACCTACGGAAGCTTAAAGCCGTTTTCGATTTTACCATGCGTGTGGATAAGCTCCGCCTGCGCTCTCGCTGTCGGGTTGACTCTGGCGAAAATTATAAGGGGCTGAGATGATAGACTTATTTATGCCCGCGTTTATCGCGGTTGTAATAATTTTCGGGCTAATAAAAAAAGTTCCTGTTTTCGATACTTTCATAAACGGCGCGCAGGAAGGCTTTAAGACGCTTTATTCCTTAGCGCCGACCTTAGTAGGACTTATAGTCGCCGTAAATATGCTAAAAGCGAGCGGAGCTACAGACCTTATATGCAACGCCGTGAGTCCGATTTCGGAAAGCCTCGGTTTTCCGAAAGAGATAGTGCCTATGGTTCTTTTGCGGCCGATTTCGGGCGGCGGTTCGACGGCTCTGCTTACGGGGATTTACAAGGAATGCGGTCCCGACAGCTTCGCGGGGCTTGTCGCCTCGGTACTGGCAGGTTCAACCGAAACGACATTTTACGCTATAGCCGTTTACTTCTCAAGCGTAAAAATCAAAAAAATCCGCCATACGCTCGTAGCGGCGCTGGCGGCTGATTTTACCGCCGCGATAATGGCGGTAATAACTGTTAAATTGTTATTATTCTAATTCACTCTGACTTTACAGCTGAGCTTAATACCGTTGGTTTTAACGGTGATTTTCGTTTTGCCCGCGCGAAGTCCCTTGTACTTTCCTGTTTTCGGATTCACCTTTAAAATACTGCTGTTGCCAGAGAAAAACTCCGCCTTACCGACTTTGCCCTTGATTTTCAGCTGATAAATCTTTCCGAGCTTCGCGGTCGTGTTGGTTTTATTGAGCGACGGATTTTTAACGGTTACGGTAAAGGTCTTTTTGACTCCGTTATTCTGAACGGTGATTTTAGCTTTTCCCGCTTTTTTTCCCGTAACCTTTCCCGAAGAATCTACCTTGGCTGTTTTACTGTCCGAGGATTTATAGGTAGTCTTTCCGAAGGGATTTTTTACGCTGGATTTAATCTTCAGAGTGCCCGTAAGGTAAACCGTACCCTTGGTTTTGGAAAGCGTAATCGAGGTTGTATAAACGTCCTCAAATTCAAAATTATACTCTCTTGCGTAGGCCTGCGCCGTTGAGTTCTTAGCGCCGCGAACGACAAAATCATCGTATTTAAAATCGACTCCGTTTTCGTTACAATAACCGAACGCTCCCTGATTTATGACCTCAACAGAGGGCGGAAGCTTTACGACGCCCATTTTCGGGCAGTTCTCAAACGCCCATTCGCCTATCTCGATTACCGAGTCGGGAATTGTGACGCTCCTTATATCAGCTCCGAAAAACGCAAGACGACCTATGTATTTTACAGGATATCCGTTTGCTTTCGCGGGAATGACGGGAGCTTGGGACGCACCGAAATACGAGCCTAACTCCGCTTCGCCTTTTTCGTTTACGTAGAAATTCATTTCGTTTGAGGTAAAAGCTGTTTCTCCCTTGCTTCTGTCACAGAATTTTACGTCCTGCTTTTCGCAGTAGCTTTGAGCGGCGGTTTCGGGATAGCCGAAAATTCTGAAATCTCCGCGCCTGTAGTCGTAGTATTTCAGTGTTTCATTCTCGTAAGCGTCGGGCTTGTCCTCCAGCTCAAAGTAATAACCGAACGCGCAGTAGCCGATATTCTCAAGCGACTTCGGCAAAACCGCGTAGGTCATATTCCAGCAGTTTTCAAAAGCGGAGTCGCCGATTGTTTTAAGCGTTTCGCAAAACGTCAAATCAGAAGAAAGGTTTTCACAGCCGTAGAACGCCGTATCGCCGATTTCCTCGAGCGTATCGGGAAACTCTGCTTTCTCAAGCGTTTCGCATTCGGCGAACGCTCCCGCTTTAATGTTTTTCACTCCGCTCGGAATTGTAACAGCTTTTATCGGATTTTTCCGAAACGCGTCCTCGCCGATTGAGCTGACGGGACAGCCGATAATGGTATCGGGAATAATTACGGTATCGGAGCTTCCGACATAGGAAGTAATCTCCGCTCCGTCGTCTGTTATTCTGTAACCGAAAACTCCGCTCGTGAGAGCGCCGGCGTTAAAAATGTACAAGCTCATAAGCATAGCGGCGGAAAGCGCTATACATATTAATTTTTTAAACATAACAACGCTTCCCTCCGTTTTTCTTAATTAATCAAAAGCTATTTAATCTGTATCAAGCTTGAGCACAGCCATAAACGCCTCCTGAGGCACTTCGACAGTACCTAGCTGGCGCATACGCTTTTTACCCTCTTTCTGCTTTTCGAGGAGCTTTTTCTTACGGCTGATATCGCCGCCGTAGCACTTGGCGAGCACGTCCTTACGCATAGCCTTTACTGTTTCGCGGGCGATAATCTTTCCTCCGATACAAGCCTGAATCGGAACCTCAAAAAGCTGGCGCGGGATTTTATCCTTTAGCTTCTCAGCCATTTTACGCGCTCTGGGGTACGCCTTGTCCTTGTGGATAATAAAGCTCAGCGCGTCTACTATTTCGCCGTTGAGCATAATATCGAGCTTTACAAGCTCGCTTCTTACATATTCGGCAAGCTCATAGTCAAACGACGCGTAGCCTCTGGTGCGTGATTTCAAAGTATCAAAGAAGTCATAAATAATCTCGGCGAGAGGCAACTTGTAGTGGATATCCACACGGTCGGAATCGATATAGTCCATACCGATAAACACGCCTCGCCTGTCCTGACAGAGCTCCATAATATTGCCGACATAATCGGCAGGCGAATAAATATGGGCGTCCGTCATAGGCTCCTCGGCGTAGTCGATAAGCGCCGGGTCGGGATAGTTGGTTGGATTGTCTATATTTTCAATCGTTCCGTCGGTTTTATGGATTTTATAAATTACACTTGGAGCGGTGGTAATAAGGTCGAGATTATACTCGCGCTCCAGACGCTCCTGAATAATCTCCATATGGAGAAGTCCCAAAAAGCCGCAGCGATAGCCGAAGCCCAGAGCCACGGAGGTTTCGGGCTCGAAGGTAAGCGAGGCGTCGTTCAGCTTAAGCTTTTCGAGCGCGTCCTTTAAGTCGCCGTACTTAGCGCCGTCAAGCGGATAAATACCGCAGAAAACCATTGACTGCGCCTCTCTGTAACCCGGGAGCGGTTCTTCGGCGGGATTGCTCACGAGGGTAATAGTGTCGCCTACCTGAGCATCGGACAGCGACTTTATTGAAGCGGCGATATAACCAACCTCACCCGCGTAAAGCGCGTCTGTCTGTTCGAGCGACGTAGCGTGCATAAGTCCGCACTCAACCACGTTGAACTTAGAGCCCGTCGCCATAAGCTTGAACTCGTCGCCCGGATGAATCTGTCCCTCCATAAGTCTGACATAAATTATAACGCCCTTATAGGAATCGTAGTAGCTGTCAAATATAAGTCCTCTAAGCGGAGCGTTTATGTCACCGTCGGGCGCGGGAATATCCGTAACGATTTTCTCGAGTACGTCGTGGATATTTATGCCCTGTTTCGCGGATATTCTCGGAGCGTCCTCGGCGGGAATACCGATAACGTCCTCGATTTCGTTAATTACCCTCTCGGGGTCTGCCGAGGGCAAGTCGATTTTGTTTACAACGGGTACGATTTCAAGTCCGCTGTCAACGGCGAGATATGTATTCGCGAGAGTCTGAGCCTCGATTCCCTGAGAAGCGTCTACAATAAGCACAGCTCCCTCGCAGGCGGCGAGCGAACGGCTTACCTCGTAGTTAAAATCGACGTGTCCCGGAGTGTCGATAAGATTGAGAAGATACTCGTTACCGTCGTCCGCCTTATACATCGTTGTAACGGCTCTCGCCTTGATTGTGATACCGCGCTCGCGCTCGAGCTCCATATCGTCAAGAATCTGAGCCTCCATATCTCGAACGGCTACGCTTTTCGTAAGCTCGAGTATCCTGTCGGCAAGCGTACTTTTCCCGTGGTCAATATGGGCTATAATTGAAAAATTTCTGATTTTATCCTGTTCAAATTTCAACATTATCACCTGTAAAGCTTTTATCGGTTTATTATATCATAATTTCGTTATTATAGTCAACTGAAACTAAATCCCAAAACAGGCAGTATAAACTAAAAAACAAAACAGGCGGTACACCGCAGATGATGTACCGCCCCGATTATTAAATTAATCAGCTGTTAGAAGGCTGCTGCAGAGCCTGCGGATGCTTATAAGGAATACAGAACGCGACCGTCACCGCGTGGTCGCCGACTCTCTCGAGATTAGTCAGAAGCTCGATAAATACGATTCCCGCCTCAGCGCTGCACTCGCCTGTTTCAAGTCGTTTGATATGGTTCTGTCTGAACAAGTCGCAATACTCGTCAATCTGGTCCTCAGCCTTCATTACAGCCTCAATCAAGTTCGGATCCTTGCTTTGGTTAGCGAACATATAGAAGCTGTCGTCCAGTATCTGCTGAACCGTTTCAAAGAGGGTTCTAAGCTCCTTGAGAGCCTTGTCGCTGAACGTTACGTCGCCGCTGATAATCTCCTTCGCGGAGTCGCAGATATTCTCGCTTCTGTCGCCGATACGCTCCAAATCCTGAATAGCGTTGTACATCGCGCCCATAACCTTTCGGTCGTAATCCATAATATCAAGACCGTTAATCTTAACGATATACTTCGTTATGCTGTTTGTCAGCTTATCTACAACGACTTCGTTCTCCTCAACCTTCTGAATCGCTTTCGCGTTTTTGTTAAGGCACGCGTCGAGCGAAAGCTCAAAGCTCTTTTTAGCGAGCTCGGCAAGACGAGCGCACTCTTTTTCGGTCTGTTGTACAGCGAACGGAGGAGCTGTAAGAATACGGGAATCGAGGTAAACGGTAACGCCGTCCTCGTCCTCCTCTGCCTTATCAGGTATAATCAGCTTTGTCAGCTTAATAAGCAGTCCCGTAAACGGCATCATCATCAAAGTTCTTATGATATTAAACACGATATGAACCGCGGAAATCTGTCCGGGTACGTTGTGGCGCAGTCCGGGGATATGGGAGAAAATCTCCGAGAAAGTCGTCGGATTTATCAGTATCGTTACTCCCATAAGTATTACGGCGCCTATCAGGCACATTATGAAGTTAAACATCGCCGCCTGCTTAGCCTGGCGGTTAGCGCCCGCCGCGCTCAAAAATACAGGCATACACGCGCCTACGTTCATTCCGTAGATAATATAAACACAATGCTCAAGCGAAATCGCTCCGCTCATACCCAGCGCCATCAAAATACCTACCGTCGCCGAGGAGCTCTGCATAATAGCCGTAATAAGCAAGCCGAGCACAAAGCCGAGCAAAGGCGATGAAATAGAACTGAATATGCTTCTCAGAAGCTCGTGGCTGTCTTTAAAGCTGTCGCTCATAAAGGACATACCCATAAAGAGTATACCGAAGCCCGCGGCAATCTGAGCGTAATAGCGGTAATTGTTCTTCTTTACGAAAACAATAACCGCGACGCCGACAAAGGTAAATATCGGAACGATATCTTTGATGTTAATGGAAAGCAAGAGAGATGTCGCCGTCGTACCGATTTTTGAGCCGAACAGAATACCTGTCGACTGAGACAAATCCATAAGCCCAGCGTTTACAAAACCGATAACCATAGCGTCCGTCGCCGCCGAGCTCTGGATAACGGCGGTTACCATTACGCCCACAAGCATAGCTATGAAACGCTTACTGGTGATTTTCTCCAGTAACACGCGAAGCTTAGCGCCCGCGGCAAGCTCAAGGCCCTCGCCCATAAACTTCATTCCGAACAGGAACAGTCCCAGGCCTCCTAAAACGCCTATAATATCATACACTGACATAAATTACTTCCTCCTTAAGGCAGCAATTTTTACCCATAGTTTTACCCATAAGCAACAACAATACAAGTGTTTTATTATACCTTTTTTATGCAAAATCCTCAAATTCTACCAAATTAATAATAATACAAAAAAAGACAATATTTATTCTCTATAAGAATTATCGGAAAATAAATATTGTCGTTTGCTCGTTTATTTTGTACTCGGAAGCTCGGGGTCTACGTAAACCGTTCTGTTATCGACAAAAATAACCATACCGGGTTTAGCTCCGTTGGGCTTTGAAACGTTTTTTACGAGCGTATAATCTACGGGAACGTTGGAGCTTTCCTTAGCCTTACTGTGATACGCTGCGATACGCGCCGCCTCGATTATCGCTTTTTCCGTTATTTGTCTGCCGTCCGTTACAACGATTGTGTGCGAGCCCGGGATATCCTTTGTATGAAACCAGTAATCACGCTTGCGGGCGGTTTTCATCGTAAGGGTATCGTTCTGCTTATTATTTCTGCCGACAAGCACCTTAAAGCCGTCGGAGGTCATATACTCAAGGGGCGGTAAAACAGCGGGCTTTTTTCGGGCGTTTTTACCGCTTTTTATATAGCCCTGCTCGATAAACTCAAGACGAATCTGCGAAAGCTCCTTTTCGCTCGCCGCTCTGGATAGCGAATCCTTCAGCGACTCGAGATAAACAAGCTCGTCCTCTCCCTTTTTTATCTGCTCGGTCAAAACCTGTTCGGCGGTTTTAGCCTTGTTGTAATCCTTGTAGAACTTCTGGGCGTTCTGCGACGGCGGCAAGGCGGGATTAAGCTTAATCTCCATAGGCTCGTTATTATTGTAAAAGTTCTCGACAATAACACTCTCGGCTCCTCTTTCTACGCGATAGAGATTAGCCTGGAGCAAGTCGCCCTTTATTCTCAGCGGTTCGCGGTCGACGCAGTTTTCAAGCTCCCGCTTCTGGATATTGATTTTATTAGACGTTCTGTGGATAAGGTTCTGCAAAATCTTCGATAAATCGGCGGACTTTACTCTCATTCTGTCGATACTGTCGCGCTCGATATAAAAGTTATCTATAAGCTCACAGAAGCTTTCCGCGCGCTTGCTTTCACACAGCGAGCCGTACTGGGTTATCGGGATAAACGAGGTTTCGAACGGCTTTTTGTCGCCCTTATGGTAAAGCGTAAACGCCTCGCCCGAGCAGGTCAGAACCGTATCGGAAAGCTTTTCAAGCTCCGATTTCAGGCAGGCTTTATCATCTTTATTAAGCGTTTTGTTGCTCAGCGTCTTATCCCCCGCCACGCGGTGCTCTATCTCTCGGCAGATAATCGGGGAAATACCCTCGACAGTTTCTAAAATCGCCTTACCAAGCGTTTTTTCGGCGGGCAGATTAATAATTTTCTCCACAACCTCGTCCGTCTTAACGAGCAGAATATTCAGCTTGTTCTGAGACTCTGGTTTTTCGTATTTTATGTTCGGCAGCACAAGCCTTCTTGACGACATCGTCATATCCACGCGCTTTAAGGCGTCTATTATAATATCGTTTTCATCGGTGAGAATCACGTTGCTGTACTTGCCCATAATCTCGCAGATTACGTTAATAATCACCTTGTCGCCGAGCTCGTTTGTACACTCGAACACAAAGGTAACGATTCTGTCCAGTCCGCTCTGGCGGATATCAAGAAGCTTACCGCCTCCGAGACGCTTTCTCATCAGCATACATAGCATCGGCGGAGTCGCTGGATTTTCCACGCTGTATCGGGTGAAATGGACGCGCGGAGAATTAGCCCTTGTAGAAAGCAAGAGCTTTTTGTTGCCGTCCGCGGCTGAGCGGAGGTTTATTAATATTTCATCTCTGTTAGGCTGATATATCTGTGAAACTCTCGCGCCGAGCGCGCCTGTTTTGAGCTCGTTCACAATATGATGCAGCGTCATTCCGTCAAATGCCACTTTTAAGTCTCCTCGTCACCACTTGCAGTCCCTTTCTAAAATAAGCTATCCCCTTAACCTCAATTTCTCTGTCATATTTCGGATAGCTGATAAAGGTTCTGCTATAGACTTTTTTCTTATTACTTTTTATCTATTTATGGTATTTTCCGTTATTCATAATCTCAAACGCTCTGTAAATCTGCTCGCTCAGAATTACTCTCGCCAACTGGTGCGGAAATGTCATTTTGCTCATAGAGAGCTTAAAATTGCTTTTTTGCTTCACCTCTGAGCTTAACCCCCAGCTTCCGCCTATTACGAAATCAACCGTACTGCATCCCGAAAGGGCGATATCCCCGAGCTTTGAGCCGAGCTCGGGAGAGGTGAGCTGTTTTCCCTCGATACACATAGAAATCACATACGAGCCCTTGGAAAACGCGTTTATTATCCGTTTCCCCTCGGCGTTCAGAATAGAGTTAATCTCGGAGCTGTTGGGGTTCTGGTACGTTTTTTCCTCGTCCAGCTCCACAATATTGAATTTACAGAACGCGCCCAGGCGTTTTTTGTACTCCGAAAGAGCGTCCGTCCAGTATTTTTCCTTAATCTTTCCGATACAGATTATATTTACACTAAGCATAACTACCTCAGAAAATCACGCTTTTGCCGAGCGTATCACGCGGAACCGTTTCAAGCGTAAAATCAAGATTCCTTTTCATTCCGAGTCCCTCAAGCTGTGAAAGACTTGTATTAAGCGCTAAAACGGGCGTGTTGTTTTGCTCGGAAATATGCCCGAGCATAAGCCTTACCGTTCCGCTCTTTATAAACGAGGCGAGTTCCTGTGCGCAGGCTTCGTTACACAGGTGACCTCTATCCGAAAGTATTCTCTGCTTTACGGGATAAGGATACACGCCGAGCTTCAGCATTCTTACGTCGTGGTTTGACTCAACAACGGCGAAATCACTGCTCGCGATAAGCTTTCTCACGCCCTCGGTCATAACGCCCATATCCGTCGCGATAACGGCTTTTCTGCCGTCGGAGGTATAAACCTTGTAGCAACAGCTCTCACGCGCGTCGTGGGGCGTGTCTTGACGCTCCACCAGCATATTTCCGATTTCGACATTGTCCTCGATTACCTCACAGATGTTTTCGGGACATATGTAGTTTTTCTCAGCCATAGCCTCTAAAGTGCCTTTCGAGGCGTAAACCTTAAGCTTGTGTTTTTTCGCGAAAACTCTCAGCCCCGAACAGTGGTCAACGTGCTCGTGGGTTATAAACACCGCTCCGATTGAGCTTATTCTGATATCATTAAGCGCCAAAGCGTTTTCAAGCTGCTTACAGCTTCTTCCCGCGTCAATCAGAACGCCCTCGCCCGACGAGCCGATATAATAACTGTTTCCGCTGCTTCCTGAAAAAAGCGGTACTACCTTCGCCAAATCTATCTCCCCTATAAAGAATGTTTTTTAATTATACCACACCGCTCTTATAAAATAAAGATAAAAACCAAAAAACGGCCTCAAAGAGACCGTTTTTGTTAATCGTGCTTTTCGTGAGCTATGAACACAGGCACGCACGCAATCGCTACAAAGAGCAAGAGCATTACAGGCCCCGCGTTCGCGATACCGCTGCCGAGGAGGCTTGCGATAAAAAACATTACTGCAATAAGGCAGAGGACCAGCACAAGACTCACTGCCTTAATATGTTTTTGAAACATATTCTTTTTTCCT
>CADBSD010000023.1 GCA_902797225.1 uncultured Ruminococcus sp.
CATGATTTGACCTTCGGTCATGAATTGCACTTCGTGCATGATTTGCCTTCGGCATTATTAATGGAGCGAAGCGAGAAATCATGCGCTTAGCGCAAATCATGACGGCTTGCCGTCAAATCATGGCGCAGCCAAATCATAAAGAATGAATTGCACTTCGTGCATGATTTGCCTTCGGCATTATTAATGGAGCGAAGCGAGAAATCATGCGCTCTGCGCAAATCATGGCGCATAGCGTCAAATCATGGCGCAGCCAAATCATAAAGAATGAATTGCGGCGTTGCCGCATGAGCTGTTCAATCTCGGGATATTTGTTTCTTAAATCCGATACAGGTCTGATATTCAACATAACATTCACCTCAACTATATTTTTTATTATAATTTTATCTATATCTCAACTGATACAAGAAAGAAGGAAATGATACATGAAAGGAAAAGGCGTCGCCGCAATTTCGGTTTTCGGAGCTTTCGCTCTGTCTATCGGCACCGCGATCGGCTGGGGTTCGTTCGTCGTCACAGGAAGCTCATTTTTATGTAAAGCGGGACCCGCGGGAAGTATACTCGGGCTGTTGATAGGATTTTTGATTATGGTTATAGTCGCTGTCAATTACAGTTATATGATCAATAAATATCCTATGGATAACGGCGGTATATTTTGTTACGCCAAAAATACGCTTGGCGGGGATCACGCGTTTTTGGTATCCTGGTTTCTGGTCATTACCTATTTCGCGATTCTGTGCGCGAATTTATCTTCGCTTTCGCTTTTCGCGCGTTATGTTTTCGGCGATATATTCCAGTTCGGGCCGCACTACAGCATAGGAGGATATCACGTCTGGTTCAGCGAGATATTATTACCTCTGCTCTTTATCGCCGCTTTCGGCGGAATATGTTTGCTGAAAAAAAGCGTTTCAACAAAAATCCAATTCGCGTTAGCCTTCATTTTTATCACCATAATAGCAGGCGGCTTTATCGTCTGTGTTTTGATGCACCAGGGCGGCGCCGCCGCTTACGCGCCGAGCTTTGCCCCCGTTAAAATAAACGCTCCGCTCCAGACGCTGAGCGTAATAAGCATGGTGCCTTGGGCATTTATTGGTTTTGAAAGCGTTTCGCATTCTTCCAAAAACTTCAAATTTCCTCACAAACGCGTTTTCAGAGTGCTTATGGTTTCGCTTATAACCGCGACGGCGCTGTATATATTTATTTGTATTATTTCTATCAGCGCTTTTCCCAAGGAGTATTCAAACTGGTATGAATACCTTAACAGTTCTTCTTCCTTAAGCGGATTAGTCGGTATTCCCCCGTTTTACGTTATACATAGGTTCCTCGGAACATCGGGACTTGTTCTTTTCGTCGTCGCGCTGCTCGCGATTATTCTTACAAGCCTGATAGGAAATATCTTCGCTTTGTCAAACCTTCTGCAAACGATGTCGGAGAATAACACGCTGCCGAAACGGCTCTCAAAAACCGATAAACACGGCAACGCCGTATCCGCTGTAATTCTTGTCGTTATCGCCGCCGTCGGTATGCTTTTTCTCGGCAGGGTATTAATCGGCTGGATCGTCGATGTGAATACCTTCTGCGGTATGATAGTCTACCTTTATATCGCGATCATAGCTTTTGTTAAAGCAAAAAAAGACGGCGACAAAAGACATATTACCACAGGAGCGGTCGGAATCGCTTTAGGTATCGTCTTTTCCCTTTCAATCGCGATAAACAGTATTGTTCAAACGGATTTTCTGGAAAAGGAATCAATTTTTATTTTCCTGATATGGGCAGTTGTCGGGTTTGCCTGTTACGGAATCCTTTTAAGAAAGGACAGAAAAAAAGAACTCGGCAATTCGATGATCGCCTTGTTCGGATTGTATTTCCTTATTATTTACGTCATAGGTTCATGGCTTATTAAAATGGTCTTGGATTTCTCCGAAACGTCTGAGATCATCGTAGGTATTCTGGTAAGCGCAATACTGCTTATAGCGACGCAAACCGTATTCTTTCTGGCTTTCTCCGTTATACGAAAAAGAGAAGTCGATATGCGGGAAAACCTCGTCGTCGGTATGGCGACCATGATCGAGGGACGCGACAATGTTACGGGAAACCATATAAAGAGAACCAGCGATATCGTAAGGTTTATTGTTGAGGAAATGAAAAAAGACGAGTCAGGCTTTTTTGATCATACATTTTTCCAAAATGTGATCAAGGCAGCGCCTATGCACGATTTGGGAAAAATCACCATTGACGATCAGATTTTAAGAAAACCCGGGCGATTTACTCCCGAGGAATTCGCCGTAATGAAAACCCACTCGGCGCAGGGAGCAAAAATCATAAATGAAATCCTGAAAGATAATAACGACGAACGATATATGGAGATCGCGGTCAACATCGCCCATTATCACCACGAAAAGTGGGACGGTTCAGGTTATCCCGAAGGATTGAAAGGGGAAGAAATCCCGCTTGAGGCGCGTATTATGGCGATTGCGGACGTATATGACGCGCTGGTATCCAAGCGCACGTACAAAGAAGCTTTCTCGTTCGAGGAGGCTAACAGTATTATTCTGGAAGGAATGGGCTCGCACTTTGACCCGTCTTTGCAAAAATACTACGAAAGAGCTCTCGGAAGAATTGAAGAATACTATCTGAAAGCTTTGGCTTAAGTCCGCATTTTTCTTTACAATTCTTTGGATATTCGCCTGTTTAAGCCGATTTTTGTTGAAAATTGTAAAAAACTGTTGACTTGTTAGTGTTTTTTAGTATATAATATTCCTTGTTGTAAAAGAAATAGAGGCGCGGTATTTATAAGTAACGCGAAAAAGGCGCGGAAACGCACGCGAGAAAGGAAACACCGCCGAAGTCCGAGGAGTTTTTCCGAACGTTTCGGGCTGGGACAGCGTGAAACACGCGCTGTACTGTCGCGTATCGCGGAGAGCTATTCGTTTATGTATAGGACATTTTTGCCGTGGTATGCTCCACGGCATTTTTATTTTGTGATAGGAAATTGCTCAAAGCTTGTATAAATACAAGCTGACAACTTAAAACAGCTATCAGCTTTAATGACTCCTGTCACACGAAAAATGATTTGTATCATCCGCTCATCAGCGCTTAGCGCGCACGAGCGATAACTTTTACAACAAAACAAAAACTATTGGAGGTAGAACAATGTCAACACCAAAAAAAGTCATCCTTGCTTTTGCTTCTATAATCATTGTCGGCTTGCTCATTTACGTAGGCGCTACAGGCGGCTCGCTGGGCGAGGTTCAATGTATGGATTGCCACGGCAAGGGAATTGTGGCTGAAGCCGACTGTCCCACTTGCTCGGGCGAAGGCACAGCCGCTTGTATCAAGTGTCACGGCACAGGTAAAATCGACGGCAAAGCCTGCGAAAACTGCAAGGGCGAGGGTACGGCGAAATGTGTAGAGTGCGAAGGAAAAGGCACTATCACAAACGCTAACTGCTCAACCTGCGAAGGCTCGGGCAACGTAAGAGGCTCGGCGTGGGCGCTTCTCCCGCCGATTATCGCTATCGCTCTGGCGCTTATCACCAAGGAGGTTTACTCCTCGCTGTTTATCGGTATCATAGTAGGCGGACTTATGTACTCGAACTTCGATTTCCTCGCCACTATGGACGCGGTCACCTCGGACGGACTTATCACAGCCGTTACCGACAACGCGGGTATATTCATCTTCCTTGTAGAGCTCGGCGTTATTGTCGCGCTTATTAACAAGGCGGGCGGCTCAGCCGCGTTCGGAAAATGGGCGGCGACGCACATTAAATCGAGAACAGGCGCTATGCTCGCGACATTCGTACTCGGCGTGCTTATCTTTATCGACGACTATTTCAACTGCCTGACCGTAGGCTCCGTTATGCGTCCCGTAACAGACGGCCACAAGGTATCGCGCTCCAAGCTCGCGTACTTAATCGACGCCACAGCGGCTCCCGTATGTATGATAGCTCCTATTTCGTCATGGGCGGCGGCTGTATCCTCATACGCTGAGGACGGACAGGGCTTAAAGCTCTTTATCACAGCTATCCCCTACAACTTCTACTCGCTTTTGACTTTCGTATTCATTATCGCTATCTGCGTAATGGGCTTCGATTACGGCTCAATGGCTATGCACGAGTACAACGCTATGTACAAGGACGACCTCTACACAACAGGTGAGAAAGTTGACGCTAAGGAAGAAGAATTCAACCCCAACGGCAAGGTAGTAGACCTTATTCTTCCCATAATCGTACTCATCGGCGTTTCCGTATTCGCTCTCGTATACAACGGCGGAATCCTCTCGGGCTCCGACTTCCTCACAGCGTTCGGCGACACCGACGCTACGGTAGGTCTTCCCTGGGCGGGAATCATCGCTTTGGTATTCACGATCGGATATCTTATGGTAAGAAAGATTATAAACTTCAAGGACGCTATGGATTCCGTACCCAAGGGCTTCTTCGCTATGGTACCGCCTATCCTTATCCTCACGTTCGCTACAGCGCTCAAGAATATGACAAGCGCTATGGGAGCTAAGTATTTCGTAGCCGACATTATGAACGGCGCGGCTTCCTCTCTCCAGAACTTCTTACCCGCTATCATCTTCCTCGTAGCCTGCGTGCTCGCTTTCGCTACAGGTACTTCCTGGGGAACATTCGGTATCCTTATCCCGATCGTTACATATCTTTTCGCCAACACTCCCCACTCCGAGCTTATGGTTATCGGTATTTCCGCGTGTCTCGCGGGCGCTGTTTGCGGCGACCACTGCTCACCGATTTCCGATACGACTATTATGTCCTCGGCGGGCGCTCAGTGTAACCACATCAACCACGTTTCCACTCAGCTCCCCTACGCGCTCACCGTTGCGGGCGTAAGCTTTATCGCGTTCATTATCGCGGGCTTCGTTCAGAACTGGATCATCGCTCTGCCGATTGCCGTTGTTCTTATGCTCGGTACTCTTATCATCATCAAGTACGTTACAAAAAACGAGAAAGAAGCGGAACAGTTTAAGAAAAGCTAAACAACTAAACATTTATAAAAAATGAGCAGCTTAGAAAAGCTGCTCATTTGTTTTTATGTGATAGGAAATTACTCAAAAACTGTATAAATATACAAGCTGACAACTTAAAATAGCTATCATCTTTACTGACTCCTATCACAAAAAATGATTTGTATTGCTTGCTCAGTTGCGCGCTGCGCGCGCACGAGCAATAGCTATTCGAAAGGCGGACGCGCTGACGCGCGCGCTTTCTTGTAGATACCATAAACCGCCTTCGCGATTTTGTAAATCCCGGGCGCGATAAGTATTATGCCTATAGCTATACATACGCCGCCTAAATTATCCTGTAATATCTCAATCATTTTTATCTCTCATTTTAGCGGCGTCCTTAAACGGAAGCACGCGTCCGTCGGGGAACTCGACGTCGGTATTGTCGAGCTGTTTTTCAACGTTGCTTCTGAAAGCTGTGAGGTACTTTTTATAGAGCTCCTTCTGCTCCTTCTGCTCGGCTTCGTTTAAGCCCGTTTCCTTTTTCTTTTTAGCAAGCTCGTTTATTCTTTTTATCATTTCTTCCATTTTTCTCACCTCCCCAGTAGTATAACACATTATAAATCAAAAATAAACCCCGAATTATCGCGCGTGATTACTATTTCGAATAATTAATTTTTGTTTTAATGATATAATTCAGATAAAATTCAGATTAAGAATATATAATGAACGCAACAAGAAAGCGCGCGCGTCAGCGCGTCCGCCTTTCGCTTAGCCTTCGCTCGTGCGCGCGCAGCGTGCAACTGAGCGGGCAATACAAATTATTTTTGTGTGATAGGAGTCAGTAAAGATGATAGCTGTTTCA
>CADBSD010000024.1 GCA_902797225.1 uncultured Ruminococcus sp.
GATTACGCTCTGTATATGGCGGTAAAAAGGTCGTTCGATATGAAATCCTGGACCGAGTGGCCCGACGAGGCTATCAGAATGCGTAAGCCCGCGGCTATCAGAAAGTACAAGAAAAAGCTCGCCGACGAGATTGATTTCTGGAAATGGATTCAGTTCAAATTCTACGAGCAGTGGTACGAGTTCCGCGAGTATGTAAACGACCTCGGAATCCAGATTTTAGGCGATATGCCGATTTACGTTGCTATGGACTCAGCCGATACATGGGCTAATCCCGATGTATTCTGGCTTGATGAGGATAACGATCCCGTTTGTGTAGCGGGTTGTCCTCCCGATTATTTCTCCGAAACAGGACAACTGTGGGGTAATCCTCTCTACGATTGGGAGTACCTCAAGGAAACAGATTACGTGTGGTGGTTTAATCGTATAGCCGCCGCGGCTAATCTATACGATATTACAAGAATCGACCATTTCCGCGCGTTCAACGATTATTACGCTATTCCGTTCGGCGCCGAAAACGCCATAAACGGAGAGTGGATGGACGGTCCCGGAATGGACTTCTTCGATAAAATGAAGGAAGCGATCGGAGATATTCCGATTGTAGCCGAGGACTTAGGCGACCTCTCGGAGGGAGTTGAACAGCTCCTTAAGGACAGCGGTTACCCGGGAATGAAGGTTCTCGAGTTCGCGTTCGACGGCGACGAGGAAAATGACTTTTTGCCGAGCAATTTCGAAAACTCGAATTGCGTTGTTTATACAGGTACCCACGATAACGATACTATTATGGGCTGGTACAGCGAGGCTGACGAGGAAGAAATCGAATGCGCCAGAGAAATCTGCAATATTGCGGACGGCGAGGAGTTTAACTGGGGATTAATCCGCACGGCGTACGAAAGTATAGCCGATTACGCGGTAATACAAATGCAGGATATACTCGGACTCGGAAGCGAGGCTAGAATGAATACCCCGTCTACCCTGGGCGGTAACTGGGTATGGAGAATCGAACCCGACGCTTTAACGGACGAGCTTGCTCAAAGATTATATTGGATGTCCGATACATACGGACGATTGGAGGACTAAATTATGGGTAATCTAATGGAAGAACTTAAAATGACTTCACAGGCTCTCTATTGTGAGAAGCCCGAAGACCTTACTCCCGCTCAGCTTCACAACGCGCTCGGTAAAGTAGTACAGGCCGAGATTGCCGATAACTGGGCGAAAAGTAAGAAAAAGCACGCCAGCGGCAGAAGAGCTTACTACTTCTCCGCGGAGTTCCTTATGGGACGAATGATGTACAATAACCTTTACTGCTTAGGTATTCTTGACGAAACCAAGGCTATGCTCAAGAAAAAGGGTATTGACATCAACGTATTCGAAGAAATTGACGACGCAGCGTTAGGTAACGGCGGTCTCGGAAGACTTGCCGCTTGCTACCTCGATTCAGCCGCTACTCAGGAAGTTCCGCTCGACGGCTACGGAATCCGTTATAAATACGGTCTGTTCAAACAGCTTATCGAGAACGGCTACCAGGTAGAAACAGCTGACGACTGGCAGAAATTTGAGGATCCGTGGTGTATCCGCCGCGAGGATCAGGCTGTTGAAGTTGAGTTCAAGGGCCAGACTGTAAAGGCAGTTCCTTATGATATGGCTGTTATCGGTTACGGCACAAAGAACATCAACACTCTCCGTCTGTGGCAGGCTGAGGCTATTGAGGAATTCGATTTCACAGAGTTCAACAACACTCACTACAACAGCGCCGTTCAGGCTAAAAACGACGCCGAGAATATTTCGCGCGTTCTCTATCCTAACGACAACTCCCACGAGGGTAAGATTTTAAGACTTAAACAGCAGTATTTCTTCTGCTCCGCTTCCCTCCAGGATATTATGAGAAACTACAAGGCTAAGTACGGCAACGACTTCAGCCACTTCAGCGAGGATTATGTATTCCAGCTCAACGATACTCACCCTGTTTCGGCTATCCCCGAGCTCGTAAGACTTCTTATGAACGACGGAAAGACCTTCGACGAGGCGTTCGATATCGCTCGTAAGACTTGCTGCTACACCAACCATACCGTTCTCGGCGAGGCTCTTGAGAAATGGCACGCCGACCTTATGATGGACGTAGTTCCCGAGATTTACCACATCATCTGCCTTATCGCCAACAAGCTCCAGGAGGAGCTCAACTCAATGGGCATAAGCGACGATATGAAGGCTAATATGAGAATCGTAGACAACAATACAGTTCATATGGCTAGACTCGCTACATATGTAAGCACATACGTAAACGGCGTTGCTCAGATTCATACAGAGATTCTTAAGGCTGACGTTCTCAAGGAGTGGTATCAGGTATATCCCGAGCGCTTCCAGAACAAGACAAACGGTATTACCCAGAGAAGATGGCTTGGTCTTTGCAACCCCGAGCTCTCAGCGTTCATCACCGAGAACGTAGGCTCTGAGGCTTGGCTTAAGGATTTATCCAAGCTCTCCAAGCTCAACAAGAAAATGGACGACGAAAACGTTAAGAAGTTCAACAAGATTAAGGCTAAGAAGAAGAAAGAGCTCGCGGCTTATATCAAGAAGATGGACGGCGTTGACGTTGACCCGACTATGATTTTCGACGTACAGGTTAAGCGTCTGCACGAGTACAAAAGACAGCTTATCAACGCGTTCTCGATTATGATGATTTACTTAAAGCTCAAAAACGGCGAGCTTAAGAACTGGAACCCCACCTGCTTCATCTTCGGCGCTAAGGCGGCTCCCGGTTACGCCAGAGCTAAGGCTATCATCAAATACATCAACGAAATCGCTAACCTCGTTAACAATGATCCCGATACCAAGGATAAGCTTCAGGTTGTTTACTGCTCCAACTACAACGTAAGCTACGCCGAGAAGATTGTTACCGCAGCGGATATTTCCGAGCAGACATCTCTCGCGGGTACAGAGGCTTCGGGTACAGGTAATATGAAGTTTATGATTAACGGCGCGGTTACTCTCGGTACATGGGACGGCGCTAACATCGAAATCGCTCAGGAAGCGGGCAAAGAGAACGAGTACATCTTCGGCGCTGAAGTTGAGGAGATTGAGGCAATCAAGGATACTTATTCCTCACGCACAATCTATAACAGTGATCCCGAAATCAAGAAGGTTGTAGATACTCTCGTTGACGGCACTGTAAGCGACGGCAACGCTCAGGGCGAAGGAAGCTTCGCAGAGCTCCACAAGGCTCTCCTTGACGGCGCTTCATGGCACGCTCCCGACCATTACTTCGTACTCTATGATCTCAGAAGCTATGTTGACGCTAAGATCAAGGCTAACGCGGATTACTCCAAGCGCATTGAGTTCGGCAGAAAGTGCCTCGCTAACGTTGCTAACGCGGGTAAGTTCAGCTCCGACAGAGCTATCCTCGAATACGCTAAGGATCTCTGGCACGTAGACTACAGAGGAAAGAAGTAATTCGGATTATCCGAATTTGAGCTTTAAAGTTTGTCAGACAAAATGATTAACATAAGGCTTAACGTTTAATACAATTAATAACGCCGATATTATTGGTTTTTCCGTAATATCGGCGTTTTTGTTGCGTTTTGACGATAAAGTGTGTTATAATTTTAATCGCCTGACGTTCAGGTATGCTGTGTGACAAGTTTCGTGTCTGCTTGTCATCTTCTTGCGGCCGTGAGGAGTCGATATGTTTCTAACCCGAAATATATAGACCGCTTCTGGTCGTACCTCTGAAACATTCTGCAAAGGAGATGAGAATTTGATTTATGTCGAAAATCTGAAAAAGGAATTTAAAAAGACGATTAAAGACCCCGGCTTAAGGGGCAGTATAAAATCTTTTATAAAACCGAAAAATGAAATAATCACAGCAGTAAATGATATTTCCTTTCACGTTCCCAAAGGAGAAATCCTGGGCTTTATCGGCCCGAACGGCGCGGGAAAATCCACCGTCATTAAAATGCTCACGGGTATTTTAACGCCGAGCTCGGGAAGATGTGAGATAAACGGACAAATCCCCTATAAAAACCGTAAAAACTACGTAAAGGAAATAGGCGTTGTTTTCGGACAGCGCACCCAGCTTTGGTGGGATTTAGCTCTCAGAGAAACCTATTCCGTACTAAAGGAAATCTACGAGGTGGACGACGAAAGCTTCAAAAAACGTATGGCGTTTTTGAACGAGGTGCTGGAGCTCGAGGACTTTATCACAAGCCCCGTAAGAACGCTCTCTCTCGGTCAGCGTATGCGTGCCGATATAGCCGCGTCGCTTCTGCACAGCCCGAAGGTGCTTTTTCTTGATGAGCCCACAATCGGGCTTGACGTTGTAGTCAAGGACAATATCCGCAAGGCTATAAAGCAGATCAACTCAGAGGAGAACACAACTGTGATCCTTACCACCCACGATTTACAGGACGTGGAAAACCTCTGTGACAGAATTGTTATGATAGACAAGGGCGTAAAGGTTTTTGACGGCGATATTTCCGATTTGAAAAGGCGGTTCGGACAAACCAGAGAGCTTCGTTTTGTACCCGAAAATATTGATATAATGGAAAAGCTTGACTACAAAAAGGAATTCAAGCTATCGGACGACGACCTTGAAATCGAAAACAACGGCGTTTCGGTTTCGGTTCGCTTCAACAGCTCGAAAATAAGCGTCGAGCGTATGCTCAATTATACCCTGTCCAAAACTCACGTAAAGGATATCAACGTTACCGACGCCGATATCGAGGAGATAATTAAGGGTATCTACCGCAGCGAGGTGAAGCTCGATGCGTAGGATATTTAAAATATACAAGCCCTTTACCCACGCGGGATTATTGCTCGCGGCTCAGTACCGCGCTAACTTTTTCTTCTTTATTTTCGGCGATATTTTAAGGTGCTTTATAAACTATTTTCTCTGGCACGCTGTGTTTTCCTCGGGCGGAGAAAAAACCTTCGCGGGTTTTTCGGAAACGGATATGGTAGTTTACATTTTTATAAGCTTTTTAACCTCGATAATCGCCTATTCAGACGGCTCCTACGCCGTCGGGGAGGAAATACGCGACGGAAGTATCGCTATGCGTATGATAAAGCCTATCCGCTTTGATTTCGCGTTTCTGTTTCAGGAGCTCGGCGAGCGTATAATAACTGTTTCGCTGATTTTCGTTCCGATGATGCTCGGGGTGGAAGTATACAAATTCGCGGTTACCGGAGCTGTGTGCTTCAATATCGTAAACTTCATTCTCTACGTAATAAGCCTTATTCTCGCGTATCTTATCACGTTCTACTTCAACGTCTGCTACGGCTACTCGGCGTTTATTCTCAAAAACCTGTGGGGAGCTAATTTCCTCAAGGATTGTATAGTCGGTTTTCTATCGGGAGGAGTTATACCTCTTGCGTTTTTGCCGTCCGCAGTCGCCGCGGTTCTGAATATTCTGCCGTTCGCGTCGCTGACGTACATACCCGTTATGATGTATGTAGGTATGTTTGACGTGCCGACAATTGTTTTTAGCTTCGCTTTGCAGATTTTCTGGCTCGTATTCTTTATTATTCTGCAACAGGTTATCTGGAACGCCTGCGTTAAGCGAATGAGCGTTCAGGGGGGTTGATTATGAAGTATTTGCGTAAAATCCACCGAATGTTCAAGCTCCACCGCATTTTTATAAAGCAGGATTTAAAGAAGCTTATGGAGTATAAGATAGACTTTTTGACAGGCGCTATCGGTATGCTTCTTACCCAGGCTATAAACATCTTTTTCATTTCGGTTATCTTCGCGAGGATACCGAGTCTGGACGGATACAGCTTTGAGCAGATTATATTTGTCTACGGTTTTTCGCTTCTTCCCAAGGCTATTGACCATTTATTTTTTGATAACCTTTGGGCAATCGGGTATTTTATTATCCGCAAGGGCGATTTTGACAAATACCTTACCCGTCCCGTCAGCACGCTTTTCGCCGTGACCGTCGAGAAATTCCAGGTTGACGCGTTCGGCGAGCTGGTTGTCGGAATACTGCTTCTCGGCTACAGCATACCGAGGATAACCGTTTCAATCAGCGTTTTAAACGTGATATTGTTTTTTGTTTCGATTTTCTTCGCGACGTTTATTTATACGGGAGTTAAGCTTATTACATCCTCGATTTCTTTCTGGACAAAGCAGAGCGGACATATTATCTATATGTTCTATATGATTAACGACTTCGCGAAATACCCCACGACTATCTACAACCGCGCGGTAAAAGCGGTAATAACCTATATCGTGCCGTTCGCGTTTACGGCGTTTTTTCCCGCCAGCTACTTTATAACGGGAGGAAACGCCTGGTATAATATCGGCGGTACGGTGGTGATGTCGGCAGTGCTTATGGCGGTCGGGATATTTGTATGGAATAAAGGCGTAAGCGCTTACGAGAGCGCGGGAAGCTAAAACGTGTACAGATTCTAAGAGTGTGGAACTAAAGATTTTTTAGTTCTGCGCTCTTGTCATTTTGTACAATAAAAAGGTTGCAATTTTGTGCACAAAACAGAAAATTAATATGTTATAATGTTTTTAGCAAATTTATGAAACTTTTTGCCGAAATTTTTACACTGCATATATGAAGGGCTTATGTATTATAAGTTTTTAAGATAACTATTAAGGAGAATATATGAAAAAACTATGCGCGCTGCTTTTAGCCGTATTAACAGTTTCGGCGGCTTTTTGTATTGCCGCGCCTGCTTACGCGGCTAAAAAGCCGAAGATAAAGGTTAAACTGAAGCTTAAAAATACCGACGAGGGTATATTAATAAGCTGGAACAAGGTAAAAGCGAAGAATATTAAACTCCAGCGAGGGACAGCCAAGGAGAAATACAAAACAATAAAAAAGATAAAAAACCAGACAGAGTTCCTCGACAAAAAAGTCGAGGCGGGAAAGAAGTATTGCTACAGGCTCTACAGCAAAAAGAAATTCACCGTCGAAAAAAGCTTTGTCCGCCTGACCGCGCCTGAAATAACGAATATTGGCTACGATAAAACGGGAATGGGTATTATCTGGAGCAAAACAAAGGGCGCTAAGGAGTACGAGGTTTACAAAGCGGAGGTCAAGGACAATAAAACAGGCAAATATCAGAAGATAAAAACCGTAAAGACCAACTCGCTCGACTGCTATGGCGAAAGCACAAAAAAGACGTTTAAATACAAGGTCAGAGCGCTTAGCGGCAGTTCTCAGGGCTTGTACTCAAAGCCCGTAAAATACGAGTATATAAAGCGAGCCAAAGAGGGCTTCGACTATTCTTACAAGAGTAAATACGCGGATATCACCTATTCCGATATCCCGTATTACGAATACGCCGACCCGCTTAATAAGCAGTTGAATTTAGATAAAAAATCAGCGCTTGCCCGAAACGAGTCGGATTTCGCCAAGGGTTTCGAGTTCAGAAGCTTTGAAAACGGCGTCGAAATCGCTAACGCACCTTTCGAAAAAACTATTACGATCCCCGACGAGATAAACGGAAAACCCGTGCTCAAGCTCGGAGGAAGTATAGCCGACGAGGGCGACGCGAAGCGTTACCACGAGAGCACGTGGGAAACCGACGCTGAGAAGATTATAATTTCAAAAAACGTGCGCGATATCGTAAGCGGAACCTTTTCCAATATGAACTACTTAGAGGAGATAGAGGTCAGCGAGGATAACCCCTACTACTCCTCGCAAAACGGCATACTCTACAATAAAGACAAAACCGTTTTGCTGTTCGTGCCGATAAGCCACCTCGGGGAAACAATAGATATTCCCGCGACGGTAAAGAAAGCCTACAGCCTGTTTTCGACTGAAACAGAAATACTGAATATTCCGAAATCGCTTACAAAAATCGCGGTAAACAAAGCGGACAATACGTTTTACAATCCCTCCAATGAGAATAACGAATGGGTGGGAATCAGCTTAACGTCCGTAAACGTTGACATGGATAACCCGAATTATTCCGATAAGGACGGTATTCTGTACGACAAAAAGAAAAGCACAATGTACCTCTATCCCTACAACAAGCCCGAAACCGAGCTCGTTATACCCGACAGCGTTGAAGCTATCGGAAATATTCTGCTCGACCATATGCAGAATATTAAATCAATTACATTCAATAAAAAGGTAAAAAGCGTAGGCTTTACAACGTGGAGAGGTTCGGCTTATTCCGAAGCTCTGAGCGTTAATGTGTATAAGAATACTCCCGCCCATAAATGGGCAAAAGCGTTCAACAAGGGCAGCATAAAAATTAATGTCTTAAGCTGATACGCGAGGAGGATTTATGTTGTCCGCTCAGTACGTACCTTTGGGACAACGAGCGACGACTGAATTTTCATTTACGCCTTATCCGCCCACGGTAAGGTTGTAAAACTAAAAATGTATTTGTGGGCGGAAAGGCTATAAAAATATGAAAAAGCCGATTGTGATACTTTTGATTTTTTCAATTCTGCTTTCTCTGAATATAAGCGCCTCGGCGGCAAGCGCCGAAAGCTCAATGAAATATAAAACCCTCCCCGACGGTACGCTGGAAATCACAGGCTATAACGGCGCTCAGGGTAAAAAGCCCGTGATACCGAGCGAGATTAACGGCAGGAAGGTAACTTCTATCGGGAAGTACGCGTTTATGCGAAAGATCGTATCCGTAAAAATCCCCTCTACCGTTAAGGTGATAAAAAACGAAGCGTTCTCAACAGAGTCGCTTAAATACGTCCGTATCCCGAGCTCGGTCAAAAAAATATATTCGGGAGCGTTCTCCTCAACTAAAATCACGAAAATCGCGATTCCTTCGAGTGTTAAGAAGGTCGGCAGGGGAGTTTTTGAGGACTGCAAAAAGCTAAAAAAGGTCGTAATAAAAAACGGCTTGAAAAAAATCAGCGGCAGAATGTTCGCTTCTTGTAAAAAGCTTGAAAAAATAGTGATTCCGAGGTCTGTAAAGGTAATCGGCGAAGAAGCGTTTGAGGACTGCGGACTTAAAGTGATTAAAATAGGAAAAGGAGTTAAGAGGATCGGGAAAGGAGCTTTCTCGAGCTATGAGGGAAAACCTCGTCTTGAGCGTTTTAAGGTCGATAAAAACAACCGTTATTTCAGTTCGGCGGGCGGAGTGCTTTTCAACAAGGATAAAACCGAGCTTATCGCCTATCCCGTTAACCGCGGCGGCGGAAAAAACCGCTCCGATTCCTTTAAGAAGGTGCCGAAGCTTACCGATGAACAAAAATCAAAGAGAGCGTACACAATCCCGAAAAGCGTAAAAAAGCTCAGAAAAGGAGCGTTTACGGGTTCTAACGTTCAGAAAATCGTTATAACGGGGGAAATAAAACAGGTGAGCGCCGAGGCGTTTTCAAGCTGTGAGGATTTGTCCGAGGTAACTATGGAGGACGGCGTCGAGAGCGTCGGCAAAAACGCGTTTTACGACTGCTTTTCACTAAACACCGTAAATCTTCCTGAAACGCTCAAAACAATAGAGGAAGGAGCGTTCATCTACTCGGGAGTTGAAAAAATAAATCTGCCCGAGGGCTTAGAAACAATTGAGAAAGAGGCGTTCCTCGGCTGTAATTTTTCCGAGATAACGATACCGAAAACCGTTGAAGCGATAGGTATAAGCGCTTTGGGCTTTGAGGTCGGGGACTGCGGCGTCGCCGACGCGCCCGAGAAGGATTTCGTAATAAAAGGCTATAAGGACACCGAGGCTCAAAGATACGCTAAAAACTACGGCTTTGAGTTCAAACAGCTTATGGGACTGCCCGAGGTCGGCGAGCACGATTTCCCGATTTGGATTGTAATTTCCGCCTGCGCGCTTTTCGCGGGAGCTTTGGCGGTGGTAATTGTGAAGCTTATCGGAAGAAAGAGAAAGAAGAAATAAATCTGTTTTACGGTAATCGTACGGGAAACTGTACGATTGTCTTTTTTATACGCTAAGTTAGTTAAAACTAACTATATATATTGACGAAAAAAGTCGTTTTTTTATGCAAAAAATTCAAATTTTCGTGTAAATTCCCTTTACTTTTACCGCTAAAAGTGATAGAATTATCCTGATATAATGTCTATATAAAATACATTATTGCGCAATTATTTAAGGAGGACATTCAAATGGCAAGAAAAATGAAAACCATGGATGGTAACACCGCTGTTGCTCACGCTTCCTACGCGTTTACAGACGTTGCGGCTATCTATCCTATCACACCTTCTTCCGTTATGGCTGACGTTACAGATAACGAGGCAGCTAACGGCAGAACAAACCTTTTCGGACGTACTGTTCAGGTAACTGAGATGCAGTCCGAGGGCGGCGCGGCAGGCGCTGTTCACGGCTCTTTAGCGGCAGGCGCTCTTACGACCACATACACCGCTTCACAGGGTCTTTTACTTATGATTCCTAATATGTACAAAATTGCGGGTGAGCTGCTCCCGGGCGTTATTCACGTTTCCGCTCGTGCGCTTACTTCTCACGCGCTCTCTATTTTCGGCGACCATTCCGATATTTACGCTTGCCGTCAGACAGGTTTCGCGATGCTTTGCTCCAACAACCCCCAGGAGTGTATGGACTTAACAGCTGTCGCTCATCTTACGGCAATTAAGGGCAGAGTTCCCTTCTTACATTTCTTCGACGGTTTCAGAACATCTCACGAAATCCAGAAGATCGAAACATGGGATTACGAGGATCTCGACGAGTTACTCGACCACGACGCTGTAGAGGCGTTCAGAAGAAGAAGCCTTAACCCCGAGCACCCTGTAACAAGAGGTACAGCTCAGAACGACGATATCTTCTTCCAGGCAAGAGAAGCTTGTAACAAGTACTACGACGC
>CADBSD010000025.1 GCA_902797225.1 uncultured Ruminococcus sp.
AGTCTTTCCCACGGATCCTCGTTCAAGAATCTTAAACAGCTGTCAAACGTAGCTCCGCCCCAGCACTCGAGCGAATGATAACCGATTTTATCGAGCTTCTCAAGCACGGGAATCATTTCGTCAGTTCTCATTCTCGTGGCTATAAGCGACTGGTGAGCGTCTCTAAGCGCTGTTTCGGTGACTAAAATCTTTTTACTCATATACTGTTTACTCCTTAGTTCATAGTAAGGAGAACCTTACCTGTTTCAACGCTCTCGCCAGAGCTTACCTCTACGGAAGCGATCGTTCCGTCCTGAGCCGCCTTAACGGGAGTTTCCATTTTCATAGCCTCAATAAATACGAGATCCTGTCCCGCCTTAACGGCGTCGCCCTCGTTAACCTCAACTTTTACGACAGTACCGGGCATAGGAGCTGTAACCTTTACTGAACCCGCGTTGCCCGACGGAGCGGGAGCGGGAGCCTGAGCGGGAGCCGCGGCCTTGGCGGGAGCGGCTTTTACGGGAGCGGAAGAACCGCCGATTTCCTCAACCTGTACGTCGTATGCTGTACCGTTAACTGTAACACGTAAATTTTTCATTTTGGTATCTCCTTATCTATAAAAATAATTATTTATATAGTTGAATGCTTCTTGGAAAGCGTTTCCACTCTCTTTGAATCGAGTATATTCTTAGCGTTTATGATCGCGTATCTGAGTTCTTCCTCTGTGAGAACGTCATCAACATAGCTGTTTTCGGCGGCTTTTTCAGCGGAAAGCTTTTCTTTAGCGTAGCTGTCGACAACTTCCGCCTGCTCCGCTACGGGAACGTTAAGCTTTTCGGGCTCGTTTATCAATACAACCGCCTCGGGATTTACGGGGCTGATTACAGCGTCGGGTAAAGCAAAAACGAAATCGGCGTTAGCGCCCGAACCCGCCATAGCTATATATGCCGCTCCGACAGCCTTGCCTGTTACAACGCTGATTTTAGCTGTCGTAGCCTCGGCGTAAGCCGAGCTGACCTTTACAGCCGACTTGATATCCTCAAAGCCGTCCGTATTCACGAAAGTAATAACGGGGATTGAGAACGCGTCGCACATTCTTACAAACTTAGCGATTTTATTACAATCGTCGCCGTTAAGCGTACCGCCGAGCGTGTTGATTACGCCGACAGACGTTCCGTCGAGCGACGCCATAACGGTGCGGGCTTTATTACCGTAGGCTTTTGAAAGCTTAAGAATCGAGCCCGCGTCCATTGTTCTGTGGACGATACAGCCGTTGTCCTCAGCTTCCTGCGCCTCAAAACCGCACGGACAGCTGATATTGTTTTCGGGAAGATACGTGAGAAGGTCTTTAGCCTTTTCCACAGCCTCCTCCTCGTTTTCCGCCGTGATATTTACGATACCGTTTTTCGAGTTGTATTCAATATCGGAATTATTGCCCATTGTATCGAGCGAAAGCCTGCTGTCCTTAGTCGCGATTACAAAATCGGCGGAAACGGCGTTAAGAGCGCCTGTGCCGATACAATCGCCGAGCACTACGGAAATCTGCGGTACTACTCCCGAAAGCTTGGAAGCGCCGTTAAGCACGTCTCCGAAGCCCTTTAAGAGCGCGTTACCCTCGTCAAGACGACCGCCCTTGCTGTTATAAAAGCCCACAACGGGTTTTCCAGTTTTAAGAGCTAAATCGTAAACCTTCTTGATCTTCGCCGCCTGAGCCTTGCTCATAGCGCCGCCGCACAAATCAGGATTCTGCGCGAACGCGTAGGCTTCGATACATTCGTTAACCACGCCGTAGCCCGCTACGACCTCAGCGTAAGTGTCCTTAGACTTCGAAAGAGGCGAAATCTCCGTGAACTCTCCGCCGAAAAACGCGCTGAGAGTTTTGTAAGCTGAAGTCTGAGCGCTCTCGGCTTTAGCCTGAGCTATATTCTCAATACTCATAGTATCCCTCCGATAATAATTATTGCCAAATTTCCCCTTATAAAGGAATATCAATATATATAGAATTATATTAATATCTGCTGAACAATTCAAAAACATAGAAATTATCTGACAATAATACAGTTTTTGAATTGTTCAAGTGCAAGGGTTTTTAACATTTATGGGCAAAAACCTTGCACAGCGCAAAGAAACGCTTTCTTTGCGACAGCAGATTTATAAAGGTTTACTGAATCAAAATCTCTAATTTTGAGCCAAAACACAATGTCTATTGGGTTTTGGCAAAACGACGACGGCGTGTCGGCGTTTATTCAGTAAATATTATATTACAAAAAACGTTAAATCGCAAGAAAAAAGTGCGCAACACAAAAAATTGCACACTTTCAATATTTTATTTATTTATAGAGTTTTGAATTTGTATATATTACACTTTGTATTTTGAGGGGTTGGGATTCTGCGAAAGCTTTCTCACCTCGTCCGCCGTTAAATCACGCCACATACCGCGTCTGAGCTTACCCATTTTTACAGAACCTATCGCGATTCTCCTGAGCCTTAACACCTCGATATCGAACAGCTCGCACATTTTTCTGATTTCGCGGTTTCTGCCCTCGTGGAGCACCATTTCGATATTGGCTTTTTCATCTTTTCTGCTTATAACACGAACCTCGCAGGGAGCTGTTTTTCTGCCGTCGATTACAACGCCCTTCATTATTTTTTTGGCGGTTTCATCGGGCATATCGGGCTTTACCGTAACGTGATAAACCTTGTTTATCTCCTTTTTAGGGTGAGTAACGACGTTAGCGAAATCGCCGTCGTTAGTCAGCAGTAAAAGCCCCTCGCTGTCCTTGTCGAGCCTGCCGACGGGATAAACCCTCTCAGGGATATCCTTGATCAAATCGGCTATACATTTTCTGCCGCGCTCGTCGCTCATTGTGGTGACAAATCCGCGTGGCTTGTTGAGCATTATGTAACGCTTTCCGCCCTTTTTCTTAAGCACTATTCTCTTGTTATGAACATAGACCTTATCGGTATCGGGATTGATTTTGTCCCCTATTTCGGCTGTTCTGCCGTTGACCTTAACGGCGCCGTTTTCGATAAGCGTTTCGCTTTTACGGCGTGACGCAACTCCGCAGTCAGCCATAAATTTTTGTAATCTCACAAGTTTAGAACGCATTATTAAAAAATCCTTTTATACTTTCCCATATACTTTTATTTTCTTTTACAGAATTATTACTGTTTACAACCGTTATTCGGTGAACGGCAACCCTTTTGCCGTCCAGGGTGTACACGACCTTGCCGATATTATCGCCCTTTTTTAGCGGAGCGTAAAGGAAATTATCCATAATGATTTTCCTTTTCACCCTGCCGTACCGCTCGGATTCAAGCACCACCGAGCTTATCCCCCGAACGCTGACACAAGTAACGTCGTCCTTACCTCCGACTGTCGGAACGTCAATAAAAAACTCGCTGTCGTCAATCGTTTTCATACGGTAATTCTCAAAGCCGTAGTTATACATCTGAGTATGATCGCGCCAGTCGTTTCTGTCGTTGAAGGTCGCCGCTATAAGCGTTAAGCCGTCCTTTTTAGCGGCGGTAACAAGACATCTCCCCGCCTCCGAGGTATAGCCTGTTTTCCCGCCGATACAATACTCGTAGGTAGAGAGCAAACGGTTATGGTTCGAGTAGGCGGTAATCTTATTCTCAGGCTTTATGAAACGCACCGTTTCGCTTTTACGCGAGGTAAGCCTAACAAAATCGGGGTTCTTAAGCGCGTTCGCCATAAGAAGTGCCATATCGTAAGCCGTGGTGTAGTGGTTTTCGTCGTCAAGCCCGCTCGGCGTCACGAAGTTAGTGTTCTTCATTCCGAACTTTTTCGCCCTCGAAGTCATCAGCCTTCCGAATTTATCCTTACTGCCCGCTATTGTTATCGCGGCGGCGTTAGCGGCGTCGTTGCCCGAACACATAAGAATTCCAGCAGCTAAATCTCTGAGTGTCAAGACCTCGCCGATTTTCAGGTACATACTGCTTCCCTCGGCTGTCATATCCTCGGTGAACTTAACCCGCTTGTTCTCTTTCTCGGCGTATTCCAGCGTCAGAAGCGCCGTCATAATCTTTGTGGTACTGGCGGGACGGACGCGTTTATTTTCGTTTTTAGAAAAATAAACCTTGTTATTATCCGCGCAGAAAAGCACCGCGCTTTGAGCGGAAACCTCGACCGCCTCAAATTTTATTTCCGATAAAGAAAATAAAACCGTAATACAAACAAGCAAAGACAAAATACGTTTCACAAACATCACCGTTAGATACTATGAAACGTCTCGGCGATTTATTATTAAGGCAAGTCGATTTCGGGGTATTCTTACAAAAAAATACTAAGGGACGCGCTTTCTTGTTGTCTTAAAAAATATCCTCGTCCGACTCTGCCGCCTCGTTATTTATCTCAACAGGCTCGGTTTTCTTTTTCTTGTCCTTTTTAAAGAGGGCGCTTACCTTATCGACGAGCTCGGGCATCATACCGACAACTCTGTCGGCGGCGCCTTCGTATTTCTCGACGGGAATAAGCTTGACCTCTCCTCTGAAAACAGTCAGAAACGCGACGGGCTGAATCGTAACGCCCGCTCCGCTTCCGCCGCCGAAGCAGTCCTTGTTTTCCTTTTTTGTCGGAAAATCGGAACCGCCCGAGGCAAAGCCGTAGCTCACCTTGGAAACGGGAATAATAATTGTTCCGTCAGGCGAGGTGATCGGATCGCCGATAATGGTATTGACATCTACCATTTGCTTGATTTTGTCCATAGTTGTGTCCATTAAACTGTTAATTGGATGATCCATAACGCATCTCCTTATCTATAGAAAATCTATTTTTATGTGATAGGAAATTACTCAAAAATATAAATATGCAAGTTGACAACCTAAAACGGCTATCATCTTTACTGACTCCTGTCACACAAAAATAATTTGTATTGTCCGCTCAGCTGCACGCTGCGCGCGCGAGCTATGGTTAAGAGAAAGGCGGACGCGCTGACGCGCGCGCTTTCTTGTTCTTTCTTTTTTGGGGCTTTGCCTTAATAAAGAGCCTGAGCGCCTCAAAACCGCGCTTGAATACAATCGTAAGCAGCGACAAAATCCTGATTCTCGCCTCAACTTCACCCTGAGCTGAAGTTTCACCGTCTTGTGAAAAATCGGGGTTGACGTTAACGTTGTAGTCTTTTACCGTCACGATTTCCGTAATTAGCCTTAAAGCGGGGAAAAACACAGAACAGAGCCGACCGTATTTAACGGCGGTATCCTCGGCGGTTTCGCCCGCAACGCTTATTCTGACGTTGAGCTTATCGACGGTGATTCTTTTAAACAAATCCTTTAAAACTCCCGTCGCAAGCTTGGAAATCCGCTTTACAATATTAAGTATACCCGAAACACCCTTTTGTTTTACATAATTGAAAGCTTTATTCTCTTTTTTAGCCTTTTTCTTCTTTGGTTCTTCCTCAGGTTTTTTCTTTTTCTTCGGCTTTTTCTCAGGCTTTTTCTTTTCGGGCTTAGGCGGTAATATTTTCATCTTTACAAAAGCTATTTTTATATCCAGAAACAGCTCGTTGTCATACACCGCGAAAATATAGACGTTAAAAAGCGTGAGCAAAAACAGAAAAAGAAGTATCCCTAAAATTATATAAAGCGCAAGCAACCTTACTCACCCTTAATCCTTAGCGGCTTCTTCTATAACTTCCTCAACGGTCATCTGCACATCAGCGCTGTCCTCTTCCTTTTCGTTATCCTCGGGAAGCGGAGGAAGCTGATCAACAGAGGAAATATTAAAGCACCTCAGAAAATTCTCGGTAGTACCGTAGATAAGCGGTCTGCCGGGAAGCTCAAGCCTGCCCTTCTCCTCGATTAAGTCCTTGGAGGTAAGCGAGCCGATAACTCCCGAACAGTCAACGCCTCTAATTTGCTCCACAAACGATTTTGTTACGGGCTGGTTATAGGCGATTACAGCCAGAACCTCAAGCGCCGCCTGTGAAAGCGGAGTGTTACGCCTTAAATCCATAACCGTTCTGATAGCGGGAGCGAACTCTTTCACGCTGACCATTTGGTAGCTGTCCTTAAGCTTTATTATAGTTATTCCCCTGTCGGAATCCTGATATTCCTTCATAAGCGCGTCGAGATGTTCCCGAGCCTCGGATTCGGAAATCGAAAGCGCGATAGCTATTCTCGCGGGTTCAACCGACGAACCGTTAGCGAAAAGTATCGCCTCAATAGCGCCGTTAATATTCTCAATCATTTTTTATTCTCCTCGTCGCCAATCTCAGCGCCCTCAAGCGCTTCCTTTTATAAGGCGGCAGATTATTTTTTGTTATCCAGCATATACACTTCCGCCGAATCGCCGTCGCCTTCAATTCGTACGCGCTTGCCCTTAACGAGCTCCAGCACGGCTAAAAACGTAGCGACCAGCTCGCTGCGCTCGTTAACAGCGGTAAAAAGCTCATGATACTTAACTCTTTTCCCGTGCCACAAACGCCTCATAACCGAAATAATGCGTCCGTTTACGGAAACGATTTTTCTTTCGATAATACCCGAAAAAGCCGATTCGGGCGGCGGAAGCTTTCTCTTTCCTCTGCCTACGGCGTCTATGTAACCCTTAACGATATCCTTAGGGTCGTGCCTGCGGTTATAGGTGAGGTCGAATTTTACGGGAGAAGCGTCCTTGTAGAACGTATCGAAGTCGTAAAGCGTGCTCATTTTAGCCGCGATTTGTTTACAGAGCTGATACTCTATAAGCTGTCCCGAAAGCTCCTTCTTGAGCTCCTCAGCCTCGTCCTCGTACTTTGGCAGAAGCATAGCGGATTTAATATACACGAGCCTCGACGCCATAGCCAGAAACTCGCTGGCGACGTCCATTTGGTTTTCCCGCATACGCTTTATCTGCTCCATATACTGCTCCAAAAGCTCGGAAATCTGTATATCGTAGATGTTTATTTTATTTTTAGCGATTAAGCTCAAAAGCAAATCGAGAGGTCCCTCGAACACCTCGAACTTATAATTAAGCTGCGGTACACTATCCATAAAAAACCTGCTTTATTATTTATCTATACTCTGATTATCAGAAAAACGAAAACGGAAGTCCCGTAAGCCACAAAACAAAATTGCCCAGCGCTTTTTCAATGAAATCAAGCGGAAGCACGTTGAACCAGATAAGAACGAGAATCACAACAAAAAAGATATTCTCATACTTATAGAACGAATAAACAAGCTTATCGGGTAAGAACATAAACAGAATCTTTGAGCCGTCAAGCGGAGGAATTGGAACAAGGTTGAATACCGCGAGACTTATGTTAAGCACAATGTAATACAAAAAGAAAACATAAATATAGTAGCCGATATTGTTACCTACAATAAACGAACCCGCAAACGTAACATACGCGTTCAGAATCAGTCCGCCCACAAGCGCCGCCACAAAATTCGCCAAAGGCCCCGCGAAAGCGGTAATACCCATACCAACCTTCGGATTCTTAAAATTCCTGTCGTCAATAGGCACGGGCTTAGCCCAGCCGAAACCGATAAGAATAATCATCAGAGCGCCGATAGGATCGATATGCTCGATCGGATTCAAGGAAAGCCTTCCTCTGTATTTAACGCTGGTATCTCCAAGCTTATACGCCGTAAAAGCGTG
>CADBSD010000026.1 GCA_902797225.1 uncultured Ruminococcus sp.
CCGACCGAATTTGTATGCTCCGCAAGCGGAGCTTGCATATAAATATGGTCGGGACACCGACATATTTTCAAAATTCGAGCTGTCTGCACGACATTTGCTTACCACTTACCACTTACCACTCGTAAAGGAAAGCACCGACGTTTTTTCTAAGTCCGTTCTATCCTTAAGCGCCTTTGGCTGTCGCGGCTCGCGACGCTTACCACTTATCACTTACCACTTACCACTCGTAAAGGAAAGCACCGACTTTTATTCTAAGTCCGCTCTATCCTTAAGCGGCTTCCCGCTTCCCACTCCGCAACTACTTTAGTGCTTTAAAGCTTTTATGCTTTAAATCGTTAAGCAATTTAAACTAAAAAACAGTCCGCTCTTTGTAGGAGTTGCACAAACTTATGTTACAATCTTTGTTTATACTTGACAAAACCTGCTTTTGCTACGATAATGTATAGGAAGTTATAGCTCCCTGAGGAGTACCCTGGGGAGTATTTTTATGTTTTAAAGGATGAATGGATACTATGCCGATTACAGAATTTTTAACCAGAAACGCTACTTATTTCAAGGACGATATCGCCCTTGTTGAGATCAATCCCGAGGTAAAAAACATACCTCACGTTACATGGAGAGAGTATTCTCTTATCGAGTCCAACCGCTCGGGCGCGTTCCGCAAACAGCTCACCTGGGGCGAGTTCGACGTAAAAGCCAACCGCTTCGCCAACCTTCTTTTAACAAGGGGAGTGAAGAAGGGCGATAAGGTCGCTATTCTCCTTATGAACTGCATTGACTGGCTTCCGATTTATTTCGGCGCGCTTAAAATGGGCGCGTTAGCCGTTCCGCTCAACTTCCGCTACACCTCCGACGAAATCGAATACTGCTTAAAGCAGGCGGACGCCGACGTTCTGGTGTTCGGGCCTGAGTTTATCGGACGTGTTGAGGAGATCATCGGAAAAGTTCCGAGAGTAAAGAATATGTTTTATGTGGGCGACGAGTGCCCGAGCTTTGCCGACAGCTACGAGGAGCTTATTCAGTATTGCTCGACTCACGCTCCAAGCGTATATATAACCGACGACGACTACGGCGCGATTTATTTCTCGTCGGGTACTACGGGCTTCCCGAAGGCTATATTGCACGCGCATAAGGCGCTTGTCCACAGCGCTAAGGTCGAGCAGGCTCACCACGGCCAGACAAAGGACGACGTTTTCCTTTGTATCCCTCCGCTTTACCACACGGGAGCGAAAATGCACTGGTTCGGAAGCCTTTATTCGGGCTCTAAGGCGGTTATTTTAAGAGGCGTAAGCCCCGAGTGGATCATCCGCTGTGTCAGCGAGGAAAGATGTTCTATCGTATGGCTGTTAGTTCCCTGGGCTCAGGATATACTCGACGCTATTGAGAGCGGAAAAATAAACCTCGACGATTACGAGCTCGGACAGTGGAGATTAATGCATATAGGCGCTCAGCCTGTACCTCCCACGCTTATCAAGCGCTGGAAGAAGGTATTCCCGAACCACGCTTACGATACTAACTACGGACTCAGCGAGTCTATCGGCCCCGGTTGCGTGCACCTCGGCGTAGGCAACACCCACAAGGTCGGCGCTATCGGCGTAGCGGGCTACGGCTGGGAAGTACGAATTGTAGACGAAAACAGAAACACGATAACCAAGGGCGTAGGCGAGCTCGCCGTAAAAGGCCCGGGGGTTATGAAGTGCTACTATAAAGACGTAAAGGCTACGGAAGAAGTTTTAGACAGCGAGGGCTGGCTTTATACGGGAGATATGGCCGAGTACGACAGCGACGGCTTTATCTACCTTGTAGACCGCAAAAAGGACGTTATTATCTCGGGCGGCGAGAATATCTATCCCGTTCAGATCGAGGACTTTTTACGTTCTAACAGCGCGATTAAGGACGTCGCGGTTATAGGACTTCCCGACCAGCGTCTGGGCGAAATCGCGACGGCGGTTATCGAGGTAAAAGAGGACTGCTCGCTTACCGAGGAGGAAGTAAACGAATTCTGTATGGAGCTTCCCAGATATAAGCGCCCGAGGAAAATCATCTTCGCCGACGTTCCGAGAAATCCCACGGGTAAGATCGAAAAGCCCGTTTTGAGAAAGATTTACTGCGGAGAAAGCGTAGTAGCGAAACAAAATGAGATTGATGTAAATACATTGAAATAAATCATTAATATCATTGGAGGACAGAAAATGTTTTTAAAAATCTTAATGCTTGTACTGTTTTTCGGCGTAATGGTCGGCGTGGGCATTTACTGCCGCAGACACGCTACCGACGTCAACGGCTTTGTGCTCGGCGGAAGAAGCGTCGGCCCGTGGCTTACGGCTTTCGCGTACGGAACTTCTTACTTTTCAGCCGTTATCTTTATCGGCTACGCGGGCCAGTTCGGCTGGAAATACGGTATAGCCTCAACCTGGATCGGTATAGGAAACGCGCTTATCGGCTCGTTTCTGGCGTGGGTGATTCTCGGAAGAAGAACGAGAATAATGACTCAGCACTTGAATTCGGCTACAATGCCCGAATTCTTCGGAAAACGATTCAAGAGCAGCTCGCTTAAAATCGGCGCTTCTATCATCACCTTTATTTTCCTTATCCCGTATACGGCGTCGCTCTACAACGGACTTTCACGTCTTTTTGAAATGGCGTTCGGTATTCCTTATATCTGGTGTATCGTGGCTATGAGCGTGCTTACGGGCATATACGTTATAGCGGGCGGATATATGGCTACAGCTATCAACGACTTTATTCAGGGACTTATTATGATTATCGGTATTGTCGCCGTTATCGCCGCGGTGCTTATGAGCAAGGGCGGTTTTATGGCGGCTCTGGAGGGACTCGCCAAAGTTAACGATCCCGCCGTATCGTCAGTACCCGGAGTGTTCAACTCCTTCTTCGGTCCCGATCCGTTCAACCTTCTGGGCGTTGTAATCCTTACCTCGCTCGGTACTTGGGGACTTCCTCAGATGGTTCAGAAATTCTACGCTATCAAGAGCGAAAAGGATATCCGCAAGGGAACTATTATCTCCACCGCGTTCGCGTTTATCGTAGCGGGCGGATGTTATTTCCTCGGCGGCTTCGGACGTCTTTTCAACGTTGATGTAGAAACGCTCGGCTTCGACGCGATTATCCCGACAATGCTTTCGGGACTTCCCGAAATACTTATCGCTATTGTGGTTATCTTAGTACTTTCGGCTTCGATGTCAACATTGTCCTCGCTCGTTATAGCCTCGTCCTCGACGCTTACCATAGACCTTTTAAAGGGCAATATCATAAAGAAAATGACAGAGAAAAAGCAGGTGCTTTTAATAAGAGTGTTTATCGTGCTCTTTATCGCTATTTCGGCGTTTATCGCTATTTATCAGGTACAGAGCAAGGACGAGTCGGTTAAGTTCATCGCTCAGCTTATGGGCGTATCGTGGGGCGCTCTGGCGGGAGCCTTCCTCGCGCCGTTCCTCTACGGACTTTACTGGAAAAAGACCACGAAGCTCGCTTGCTGGGTAAGCTTTATCTTCGGCGCGGGCATTATGCTCTTAAACCTTTTCGTAAGAGATATGTTCCCCGTATTCTTACAGTCGCCGATCAACTGCGGAGCGTTCGCTATGCTCACGGGACTTGTTATCGTACCGCTTGTAAGCCTTATTTCTCCCAAGCCCGACAAAGAATTTGTCAAGGAAGCGTTCGACTGCTACGAGAAGAAAGTTCCCGCGGCTCAGAAGAACTCGCTTGACTAAGCTTTTAGACACAGGAAATAAGGGCAGGAACGGGGATAT
Source organism: uncultured Ruminococcus sp. (assembly GCA_902797225.1). Classification (GTDB taxonomy): domain Bacteria; phylum Bacillota; class Clostridia; order Oscillospirales; family Acutalibacteraceae; genus Ruminococcoides. The sequence continues at coordinate 3,771 of CADBSD010000026.1, forward strand.
AAGTCCTCGTAAGACAAATTTATATTATTAAATCCTGTCCGCTTTTATTGTTTGAAAGGATGACAGTATGAAAAGAATTGTTTGTGCCTTATTGGTTATAATAGTATTATTCTCTGTAGGAATTATGAATTCCTGCTCCTGTATGGCGAAGCCCGCCACACCCGCGGCTAAGCTCGGCCCTAACAACAGCGTATCGGACGCTGTGTATAACACAAAGTCTTATTTAACACAGACTTATACAAAGGGCGATCAGACTATCGTAGACAAAAATATAAAATACTATGTTGTACCCGCAAGCGATAACCAGAGCTATTTCTTAAGATATAAGTTATCCACGATTTCCGCGAGAGATTTGCTTTTGTTAAAGGACGGTACGATTTACATTGTCGACGTAGACAATCACCCCGGACTTGCCGAGTATAACGATAAATACGCTTTTGATATCACTTCCGTGTCGGACAGCGAGCTTCTTAAAGAGAAAAATGTAGTTAAGGGCGGTTAAGTTTGAAAAAAACAGCTTTAATAACAGGCGCGAGCAGCGGTATGGGACGCGATATGGCGCGCTATCTCTCGAGCTTGGGCTATGACCTTATCCTCGTCGCCAGACGAGAGGACAGGCTCAAACAGCTCAGTGACGAATTAAAAAACGTAAACATAAAAATAATTCCCCTCGACCTTTCGGTCGGGGAGAATTGCTTTAAGCTCTACGATATGACAAAGGACGACGAGGTAGAGTTTCTCGTTAATAACGCGGGCTTCGGCGCTTACGGAAAATTCTGCGACGTTGAGCTCGAGCGCGAGCTCAGGCTTATCGATACCAATATAAAGGCGCTCCACATTCTTATGAAGCTTTATATCAGGGATATGATAAAGCGAAACAAGGGATATATTCTCAACGTCGGCTCTGCCGCGGGATTTCTTGCGGGGCCTACCTTCTCGAGCTATTACGCCTCTAAAAACTACGTCGTAAGGCTTACGGAAGCCGTCCACGAGGAAATGCGCCGCGACAAAATCAACGTAAAAGTCAGCGCGCTCTGCCCGGGGCCTGTTAATACGGAGTTTAACAAGGTCGCCGACGTTAATTTCGCGGTCGGGGGACTCCCGAGCGAAAAGGTCGCGCGTTACGCTGTTGATAAAACGCTCAAAGGTAAGATGATTATTACCCCGGGTAAGCTTATGAAGCTTGTTAAATTCGGAGAGCATTTTCTAAGCGAAAAAATGCTGACAAGAGCGTCGTACAACGCGCAAATGAAAAGAAAGTCATAAAATAATAAAGAGGACGGCTCACCCGTCCTCTTGTTCGTTATATAGAATTAAGTATCTCGTAAAGCGTTTCGCCGAGCATTTTAGCCTTTTCGGGGTCGATGTTAACGCACGCGCCGACCTTTTTTGGAACCTCAGCGGCTTTGCTTTTCAGGCTTTCGCCCGAAGATGTAAGCCTGACTATGAGGTTTCGCTCGTCCGTTTTGGAGCGTTCTCTCGTGATATATCCCTTGCCCTCGAGCTTTTTCAGCAGGGGAGTGAGCGTGCCCGAGTCGAGGTAGAGCTTTTCTCCCAGCTCCTTTACGTTTATTTCGCCGTTTTCCCACAGCGCTATCATTGTGATGTACTGGGTATAGGTCAAATCCAGCTCGTCGAGATAGGGCTTGTACTTTCTGACGATTTCCTTTGAGCAGGCGTAAAGCGGGAAGCAGAGCTGGTTTTCGAGTTTTAACGCGTCGCAGTTATTGTTCATAGTTTCACCCTTTAGTAAAATTAAATTGCATACAATCAATATTTTATCACAAACTTGTTTTATGTCAATAGTTTGTGAATATTTTTTTGTTTTCCGCTAAATATAATAGTAAAGTCATTAAAGGAGGAAAACAAATGACGTCAAAAGAACTTTTATATGTCGAGGACGCCCTCGGCCACGAACAGTATTTTCAAACGCAGTTTAAGGAGATTTCCGACAAGATCCAGGACGGCGAGCTCAAAAATTTCTCTCAGCAGTGCGCCGAAAGACACAAAGAGATTTTTAAACAGTTTTACGATTTGCTTTAAGAGGTGAGAAAATGGACGACAGAAATTTAATGGAAAATATGCTTTTGCTCGAAAAAGGCGTTTGCGACCTTTATATGCACGGCGCTATTGAGTCCTCGACCGAGAATGTCCACAGGGCTTTTTCGAACAGCCTCAACGATACGCTGAAAATGCAGGACGAGATTTACAAGAAAATGGAGGCTAAGGGCTGGTACAAGACGGAACAGGCACAGCAGTCGAAGCTCGATACCCTCAAGCAGAAATTCAGCGCGCAGGGATAAAATGGCGCAGCGGACATTAAAAACAGCGGAGCGGCGTGATTTGCCGCTTCGTTACTTTTTAGCTTTATTTTTTAGGAAATTATTATATTTTTCGTATTGACAAAAGGAAAAAATGCTGATATAATAGCGCAGTAAGCTTAGGCTAACCGCCTGAGTTAATTGTTTGGACGAGAGTTAGCAAATGCTAACGACGCAAAAAGGAAGGATCGTTATGCCGCTTACACTCGCCGTTATAGGCGAAGAAAACATTATAAAAAGAATAGGCGGAAACGCCGACGTCCGCGCTCATTTGCAAAATCTGGGCTTTGTGTCGGGCGCTGTAGTATCGGTCGTAAGCTCTATGGGCGGAAACCTGATTGTGAAAATAAAGGGCTCGCGCGTCGCTGTAAGCAAAGAATTGGCGCAAAAAATCTTTATTTAACGGTTGTTTTAGTCGGGAGTTGACGACTGTTTTTACAAAAATTTTAAGGAGGTTAGTTATGAAAACACTCAGAGCTGTCGCTGTAGGCAGTACCTGCAAGGTAAAGAAGCTCCACGGACAGGGCGCGGTAAAGCGCCGTATAATGGATATGGGCATTACCAAGGGCGTAGAGATAAAGGTTCAGAAGGTTGCTCCTCTGGGCGACCCTATGGAAGTTACCGTACGCGGTTATCAGCTTTCTATCAGAAAGGCTGACGCCGAAATGGTTGAGGTAGAATAATTTTTTTACAATTTAGTTACCTTAAGCTAACTAAAAATTATGAAATGAGGAAAAACTATGAGTATTAAAATCGCCTTAGCGGGCAACCCGAACAGCGGTAAAACAACGCTGTTCAACGCGCTTACGGGCGCGAATCAGTTTGTCGGCAACTGGCCCGGCGTAACTGTCGAGAAAAAAGAAGGTAAGCTCAAAAAGCACAGCGATGTTACGATTACTGACTTACCGGGTATCTACTCGCTTTCTCCCTATACAATGGAGGAGGTCGTAGCGCGTAATTACCTTATCGAAGAACGTCCCGACGCTATTTTGAATATCGTTGACGGCACGAATCTCGAGCGTAACCTTTATCTGACAACGCAGCTTTGCGAGCTCGGAATCCCCGTCGTTATCGCCGTTAATATGGCGGACGTTATGGAGAAAACGGGCGTAAAAATAAACACAAAGGAGCTCTGTAGAGCTTTAGGCTGTGAGGTTGTGGAAATCTCGGCCTTGAAGGGAAAGGGAATACAGCAAGCCTCAGAAGCCGCGGTAAAGGCGGCTAAGGAGAAAAAAGCCGTCGCTAAGCACCCGTTCGAGGGTTCTGTCGAGCACGCTATCGCTCACATCGAGGAAGCCTGCGTTCACGATATGCCCGAGGAACAGCAGCGCTGGTACGCCGTAAAGATTTTTGAGCGCGACGAAAAGGTTATAGAAAAACTCGGCTTGAGCGAGGATACGCTCAGCCACGTTGAAAACGATATTAAAGCGGTCGAAAAAGAATATGACGACGACGCCGAGAGTATAATCACTAACGAGCGTTACGTTTATATCGGCAAGATTATAAACGGCGTGTACAAAAATAAGCAAAAGGGACAGCTTTCGACCTCGGACAAAATCGACAAGGTCGTGACAAACCGCTGGCTTGGACTGCCGATTTTTGTACTTGTAATGTTCCTTGTGTACTATATCGCCATGGTCGGTATCGGACAATCAGCTACCGACTGGGCTAACGACGGACTGTTCGGCGACGGCTTCCACCTTGTGGGAATAGGCGACGCGGAATACGACGAGTATTCGGAAGCTGTAGGCGTGCTTTCGGGCGTCGCTGAGGCAACCGATAATAAACTGCTCTCTGACGCGCTTGATTTCGAAAGCGAAAACTACGACGCGCAGGCTTCTGTAAAGGTCGTAAAAAACTTCGCTTCGGGAGTAAAGGACACTGAGAAATTTACATACGAGTCGGAGGACGAGGAAACGCTTGAAATAAGCGAGGAAACCGTTAGCGGCGAGGACGTCAAGTCCGCCGCGGAGGTATTTATAAAGGACGAGGGCAAGCCCGACGATCCCGCCGAGTTCGGTATCTGGGTTCCCAGTATCCCCGCGATAGTTGAAGGCTGGCTCGAAGCCGCGAGCGCTCCCGAATGGCTTTCGGGCTTGATACTCGACGGTATTATCGGCGGCGTAGGCGCGGTGCTCGGATTCGTACCGCAGATGCTCGTGTTGTTCTTCTTACTGGCTTTCCTGGAAGCCTGCGGATATATGGCGCGTATCGCGTTCGTACTCGACAGGATTTTCCGCCGCTTCGGTCTTTCGGGTAAATCGTTTATCCCGATCCTTATCGGTACGGGCTGCGGAATCCCGGGTATTATGGCGTCGCGAACTATAGAGAATGAACGCGACAGGCGAATGACGATTATGACGACGACGTTTATTCCCTGCGGAGCTAAGGTTCCGTTTATCGCGATGATTTCGGGCGCTATTTTCGGCGGCTCGCCGTGGGTAAGCACAGGCGCGTATTTCATCGGTATGGCGGCGATCATCATTTCGGGTATTATGCTGAAAAAGACAAGAATGTTCGCGGGCGAACCCGCTCCCTTCGTTATGGAGCTTCCCGCTTATCATATGCCGACGCTCGGCAACGTGCTCCGTTCTATGTGGGAGCGCGGCTGGTCGTTCATCAAAAAGGCGGGTACTATCATCCTGCTTTCAACTATCGTGCTCTGGTTCTTAAGCCGCTTCGGCTTTGTTGACGGAACGTTCACAATGCTCGGCGAGGAGGAAATCGGCAAGAGTATGCTGGCGGCTGTAGGAAACGCCATAGGCTGGATATTCGCGCCTCTCGGCTGGGGCAACTGGCAGGCGGCTGTCGCTTCTATCACGGGACTTATCGCGAAGGAAAATATCGTCGGCACAATGGGCGTGCTTTACGGCGGCGGAGAGCTCAGCGTCTGGGCGACTCTCGCGAGCGTATTCACAAGCGTTACGGGCTTTTCGTTCCTCGTATTCAACCTGCTCTGCGCTCCCTGCTTCGCGGCTATGGGCGCTATCAAAAGAGAGATGAACTCAGCCAAGTGGACGGCTTTCGCTATCGCTTACCAGTGCGGCTTCGCTTATGTTATCGCGCTGTGCGTAAACCAGATAGGCACAGCGTTTACGGGAAGCCTTAATATCTTCGGTCTTATCGTTTCGGCTCTCTTAATAGCGGGAATGCTGTTTATGCTGTTCAAGCCGTATAAGGAAGCGAGCAAGCTCACAAAAACGGTTAAGATTAAATAATAAGAAAGTTTATACTAAGCGACCTCTTTTCCATTTACGCTTTATCCGCCCGCGGTAAGGTTGTAAAAGAAAGGCAATATAAAAAACCGCGGGCAGAAAGGCAGTACGGCTATGTTGGCGTGGATTACAAATAATATAGGAACAATAATAATCTGCGCGGTGCTTATCGCGATAGTATCGGCGATTATCATAAGTATGATAAAAAAGAAAAAGCAGGGAAAATCGCTTGTCTGCAATTGCACAAACTGCAAAAACTGCGCTATGTCGGGACAGTGCCATAAAACAAAATAGTTTTTTAACGGCGGGAGAAACAGTTTTCTTCCGCCTTGCCATTAATTAAATAATATGGTATAATGCTTCCATAATAAAGCGGAGGCGAAAGCTGTGGTACTTAAGGAATCTGGCGAGATGTATCTCGAAACTATATACGTCCTAAGACAGAAAAAAGGCTTTGTGCGCGCGATTGACGTCGCCACAGAGCTCGGATATTCTAAACCGAGCGTGAGCAGAGCTATGGGTTTATTGCGCGACGGCGGATATATAAACGTCGGACAGGACGGAGGTATTACGCTTACCGATTCGGGCTTGGAGGTAGCTCAGCGCACCTACGAGCGCCACACCGTACTAAGCGAGCTTTTTATGCGCCTCGGCGTGGACGAGGAAAACGCCGTCAACGACGCTTGCAAGATTGAGCACGTTATCAGCTCGGTGACATTCTCGGCGATAAAAAAGCATATGGAGCAATATTCAAAAAAGTAAAACCGAAGCCTGGTTATCAGGCTTTTGTTTAAAGCGTTTGGTTAGCGTACTCTAACTTAAGGGCGTTGACCGCTGAGCCGACTTACAAAATTTTACGCCTTATCAGCCCGTAATAAGGCGGTAAATAAGAAATACGGGCGGAAAGGTCAGGTAAATTATGATAAAAACAACACTTAAAATCGACGGAATGATGTGTCCGATGTGCGAAAGCCACGTCAATGATACGATTCGAAATAAATTCAAAATAAAGAAGGTAACTTCCTCACACGAAAAAGGCATAACCGAAATCATAAGCGAAAACCCGCTTGACGAGAACGCTTTGCGTAAGGCGGTGGGCGATACGGGCTATGAGGTGCTTGAGTTTACGGACGAGCCTTTCGAAAAGAAAAAATTTTCTCTGTTCGGCAGGTGATTATGGAAATAGTCAGATTCGATAATGTTACGAGAGTATACAAAAGCGGCGAGCACGAGCTTAAAGCGCTCGACAACGTGAGCTTCACTCTCGACGAGGGAAAGTTTGTCGTTATTCTCGGGCCTTCGGGCGCGGGAAAAAGCACGCTTCTCAATTTACTTGGAGGGCTTGACAGCCCGACAGGCGGTACGATAGTCGTAAACGGCAGGGACATAAGCACCCTCTCCGACAACGAGCTCGCCGATTACCGCGCGGCTTCGGTGGGATTTGTGTTCCAGTTCTACAACCTTATCCCGACGCTTACCGTCTACGAGAACGTGGAGCTTGTTTCGCAAATAGCTCCCGACGCTCTCGACGCCGAAAATATGATAGCTCAGGTGGGGCTGAGCGACCACCTACACAACTTTCCCTCAGAGCTTTCGGGCGGAGAACAGCAGAGGATATCGATAGCCAGAGCGCTCGCTAAGAACCCGAAAATCCTCTTGTGCGACGAGCCCACAGGCGCGCTCGACTCCGAAACGGGCGTTATGGTTTTAAAGCTTCTTTTAAGTATGACGAAGAACTACGGAAAAACTATCGTAATCGTTACCCATAACCAGAGCATAGCGAAAATGGCGGACACTATTATCCGTGTGAAAAACGGTAAAATCCGCGAAATCATCAACCAGGATAACCCGCTTTCTGCTGACGAGGTGGAGTGGTAATGCTGACGCGTAAATTACTCAGAACGGCTTTAAGCTACAAGGCGCAGTTCATTTCGATGATAATTATGATAACGCTCGGTATGGGAATGTTCCTCGGCTTCAATATGGAGTGGAAAACGATAGAAGTAGATACGGGAAGCTTTTTTGAGCTGACAAACTACGCCGACTACCGCTTATACTCCGAAAAGGGCTTCACAAAGGACGATATAAAGAAAATCTCCAAAATCAAGGGCGTGAATTCCGCGACGCGTTATCTGAGCGTCAACCTTGATATAAAAGGGGAGAAGAACAAGAGCCTCGCGCTTGACGTGAGCGAAAACTACAAGGTCAGCACGTTTACCGTAACGGACGGCGCGCCTTACGATAAAAACGGCGAAGGCTTCTGGCTGAGCGATAAATTCGCCGCGAATAATAAGCTCGGTATCGGCGATAAGCTGACTTTAGTCTTTCAGGGAACCCAGATAAAGGGCAAAATCGTCGGGCTGATAAAATCGGGCGAGCATATGATATGCGTTGCCGACAAAAACCAGATGATGCCCGACTACAATACCTTCGGCTACGCCTATATCTCCCCGAAAAAGCTAAAAGCTGTACTAAAGGACAAAATAAAAACCGATTTTAAAAAGGAATTTGAAAAAACCATAGTTCCGAAAGAATTTGTTGACGAAAAGCTTACAGAGCTGTTTGTTACCGACGAAATGCTGACAGAAGCCGAAACGAAAGCCTTTTCCCAGATAAATCTGCTTTCGGATATGGACAAGAAGACTCTTGAAAAAGCCGTTAAGAAAAAGCTCGGGCGTACGATTATGGTGACCTCAAAGGACGACCACGTCGTCTATAAGGAGTCGAGCGGAGAAGCCGAGGAGGGCAAAACAATGGGCTCGGTACTGCCCGTGCTGTTCCTCGCTATCGCTGTTCTCACAATGGTCACGACTATGCACCGTATAGCGACAAAGGAGAAAACACAAATCGGCACGCTTAAGGCGCTCGGCTTTAAAAACCGCAGGATTTTAAGACATTACAGCTGTTACGGCTTATTTATCGGAATCGTCGGAACGGCGCTTGGAGCTGTGCTGGGGTTTGCCGTTTGTAAGCTGATAATGAGCGAGAACGGTATGATGGGCACTTATTTCGATATGCCCGACTGGTCGGCGGCGGTTCCCGCGTTCTGCTATCCCGTTATCGCGGCGACTATAGTTTTGCTGACGCTGATAAGCTATCTTTCCGTTCGTCAGCAGTTAAAGGGCACGGCGGCTGACGCTTTGCGCCCGTATTCTCCCAAGAAAACGCGGAGAGTTTTCTTTGAGCGTTTCAGCTTATGGGACAAGCTGCGTTTCGGCACAAAGTGGAATATCCGCGATTTAAGCCGTCACAAAAGCCGTTCGGCTATGACTTTGTTCGGAATAGTCGGATGTATGGTGCTTATGGTCGGCGGGCTCGGTATGCGCGATACTATGGCGGGCTTTCTTAATCTGCTCGATCACGATATAAGCAACTACACCACAAAGGTAAACCTCGTTGACGACGCCGATTTGAAAAAGTCTAAGAAGCTTTATAACAAGCTTTCGGGCGACTGGGAGAGCCTGACGGGGATAAGTCTTGACGGCGATACGGTAACGCTCAATATTATCCACAATCCTAATAACCTGCTCAACGTGATCGACGAGAATAACAACAGAATATCCTTAAGCGGCGAGGGCGTTTATCTCTGCCTTAGGCTGAGCGATAAGGCGGACATCGGCGATACGATTACATTCTCGCCCTACGGCTCAAAGAAAACCTACAAGGCTAAGGTGCTCGGCTATAACCGCTCTGTTATGACCGAGAGCGTGACTATGGCAAGCGAGCTCGCCGACAAGCTGAAAATAGACTACAGCATATCCTCGATTTATACGGATAAAAAAATAACCGAGGTTCCTTCCTCGGATTTGATATCGGGCAAGCAGGACAAGGCGCAGCTTATGGAAAGCTTTAACAGCTTTGTCGATATTATGGACTCAATGGTAATCATACTCGTTGTCGCCGCCGCTCTGCTCGGAGTTGTCGTGCTGTATAACCTCGGAATAATGAGCTACGTAGAGCGTTCCAGGGAGCTCGCTACGTTAAAGGTGCTCGGCTTCAGAAACCGAACAATCGGAAAGCTTTTGATTTCTCAGAATATCTGGCTTACATTCATCGGAGTTATAATCGGGCTTCCCGCGGGAGTAGGCGTGCTTCAATGGCTGATTACGGCGCTCGCGGGCGAATACGAGATGAGGCTTATGCTCGGCGTGACGACTTATCTTGTTTCGATTCTCCTGACCTTCGGCGTGTCGCTCTTTGTAGGGCTTATGGTCGCGAAAAAGAACAAAAAAATAGATATGGTGGAAGCGCTCAAATGCGCGGAATAACGTATCAAAGCATAAAAAGGGGAGCGGCGCGTTTCGCGTTGCTCCCTTTTCTTTATTATCCGTCGTTGTTATCCGTCTGTTCTCGACCTTATAAAATACGTAATGATTTCAACGATCGCCCAAATGCCGACCGCCATACCGCAGTTTCTTATATTAAACACAAACGGAGTGTTTACGATAAAAGTACAATATAAAAAATCAAGCAGAAAATATAAACCAACCACGACGGGCAAGCCGACTAAAAACTCAATAATTGTCCTTTTCATATTTCTTCCTCCTTCTATACTTTTTGAGCATTATATCACAAATAAAAAACAATTTCTACCCCTAAAAAAATCCCGCGGAAATGAACCCCGCGGGATAAATATTCTAATTTAGAATTAAAACACCTTTAAAACAGTAAGCGAAGTATTAACGACAGCCTCGTCCGCCATACCCTGGGCTGTGAACGTCGCCTCGCCCTCGCCTGTATTCACAAAGGTGATAACGTCGCCGATTTGAGCGGCAACGATAAACTGTCCCATAATCTGCTCGCCGCTGAAGGTAGCGCCCTGAATCGGAGTACCGTTGCGGTAGGCGGAGAACTGAGCCTCAGCCTCGGGCGCGGCGTAAAAATGGAAAATATAAACGCCTGTTTCGCCGATAACGACCTCAGCCGTACCCGCCGTGTGGGTGATAGTACCCGAGAGCGGGCCGTTAGCCGAGGCGGTAACAGGGCTGTTCGCGGCGACTGTCTGGGCTTCGGTGTTGTATATATAAGCGTAGTCGCCGCCGCGGCCGCAGCAGGGAGCGCAGGTTACGGCGCAGGGCTGGAAATTACAGCTCTTACAACAGCCGCAGGAGCAAGAGTTAGTATTACCGCATGAACAATTTATAGTATTCATAAGCATATCCTTTCAGTATATTTCCGCTTTGCGGATAATACATAATATGCTTGTACACCGATTTTAGTTACCTCTGCTCTTGTAATCCTCTTTTATCTCGTCGCTCCAGCTTTTTCTCAGCGGCGCGCTGGCTCTCACACAGCCGACCGCCTTTTCCATAGCTCTGTACACAACGCTCGTGCCCTTTCTGTCCGCTCGGTAATCTACGGCTCTGTCCTCGTCGATACCGAAATCCTTAGCCGTGCTTACCGCGTCGATATTGGCGCCGATAAACAGAAACTCCCAGCCGTCTTTTTCCTTATGCTTTTCAATCATTTTTTTGACCTGCCTGCCCGAGTACCTATGGCTTGCGTTTTCCATTCCGTCGGTAATAATAACGAACATCGTATGCTCGGGGACGTCCTCTGTTCGTACGTATCTGTGGATTTTTTCTATATGCTCTACGCTTTCTCCCACAGCGTCCGTCAGCGCCGTACATCCTCTTACGTAATATTCCTCCTCGCTGAGCTTCTGAACGTCCTTAAGCTCAATTCTGTCGTGGATTGTTTCAACGACATTGTCGAATAATACCGTCGTAACAAAGCATTCTCCGCTCTGCTTTTTCTGTTTCTCAACAAGCGAGTTGAAGCCTCCGATAGTGTCGCTCTCAAGCCCGCCCATAGAGCCGCTTCTGTCAATAATAAAAACCAGTTTCGTAATATTGTTATTAACCTTCTTCATAATCTTGACCTCCAAAAAAAGTAATAGCCACAAGCTCTCCTCAGCTTGTGACTACATTATACTCCCATAACTCCGCCCATTGGTCGCCTCCCAAGCGACATTTTTAAATGTCCACGTCAGGCGTGGGCGTTCCTGTCTTTTAATTTATATCCCCCTTACGTATGGTGTCCTATGAAGTTTTGGATATTTTTATATATCTTCGTCAGGCGTGAGCGTTCCTATCTTTTAATTTATATCCCCCGTACCTTAAGTGTCCTATGAAGTTTTGGATAGGGAGGATAGGTTCTGCTTTTTTTATTTTCTACGTCACCACGCGCATTCCCTATATAACCGTTTATTTCCCCCGTACCTTTAGTGTCCTATGAAGTTTTGGATAGGGAGGATA
>CADBSD010000027.1 GCA_902797225.1 uncultured Ruminococcus sp.
GAACAATATATTTATTGACATATCGGGTAAAAACATAGATAATATATCTATGGATATTCTTTCAATGGGAATGTCTGCCGATTATTACGAAGCAATTTTATGCGGCGCTAATATGGTGAGAATAGGTTCATCGCTGTTCGGCGCCCGTGATTACAGTAAGTAAACTGAAAAAATAGGAGGAATTTAGAAATGGCTGGATTTGTAGATAAGTTTAAACGTATGTGGGACGCTCCCGAGGAGGAGTACGATAACGGATACGATGAGTATGGTTATGCCGATAACGATGATGATGATTATGACGACGCTCCCGCGTATGTAGATAATCATAGAAATAAAGTTGTAAATATCAGCGCTACGGCAAAGCTGCAGGTAGCTCTCTTTAAGCCTGAGAGATTCGGCGAGGAAACAAGAACTATCGCCGACGAGCTTATAAAGACTCACACTGTAGTTTTAAACCTTGAGGAAACAAACAAGGATATGTCTAGAAGAATTATCGACTTTTTAAGCGGTGTCGCTTACGCTAACCGCGGAAAGATAAAGAGAGTCGCTTCCAGCACTTTCATTATTATTCCTAATAATGTCGATCTTACTGGCGACGATCTCCTCGACGAGTTAGAGAGTAGTGGCGTTTACTTCTGATAAAGAGGATAAAGAATTAATATCCCGTGTTGAAGATATCGCCGATTTATCTTTAACCAGAAATAAACCGTATTATCTTGGATTTCTTAACGAGCGAGAGCAATACATAATAGAAAAGACCTTCCCGTTTTATGAAACGTATTTCAGTTTTTTCGGAGGATATAAAAACGCTAAACGCCGTTTTCTGTGTTTTTCGCAGGATATTGTTGATGAAGCGGATTATCCTTTCAGCGCTGTATATTTTACATTCAGGAAAACGGACAAGCTTACCCACAGAGATTTTCTCGGAGCGCTTATGAATCTCGGTATAGAGAGAAACTGCGTCGGTGATATCGTGGTAAACGAAGGTAAAGCCGTATGTTTCGTAAAGAACGAAATCAAAGATTATATACAGTCCCAAATATTAAAAATCGGCAGAGTCGGCGTTAAGATTTCCGACAAAAGCCTTGATATTGACTATTCGGACAATATAAAGGAATTACAGTTAATCGTAAGCTCTTTAAGGCTTGATGTTATCGCCGCGGCGCTAACCAAGCTTTCAAGAGGCAAAACGGCGGATTTTATTCTTTCGGGTAAGGTGTATGTTAATTATTCTGAGAATAAAAATGTAAGCCATACGCTTTGTGAGGGGGATATTCTTTCTGTAAGAGGTTACGGTAAGTTTGTAATTAAAAACCAAATCGGTACAACTAAAAAGGGAAGAATAAAAATAATAATCAATCATTATAGATAGGAGTGCAGATTATGTTAACAATTGATGAGATTAAAGACGTATCATTCAGAAGGGGCAGAGGTTATCGCGGCGAAGACGTTGACGCGTTTATTGATGAGGTAGTTGTTACTTTTGAACACATGAAAAAAGAGAAATCTGATTTAATCAGAAAAATTGATATTTTAGCGACAAGAGTTGAGCAGTACAGAGCTGACGAGGAAACAGTAAGAAACGCGCTTCTTTCGTCACAGAGAGTTGCCGATTCCTCAATCAAAGAAGCTAAAGCCAAGGCGGCTCAGATTGTTGCCGACGCTGAGGCTAAGGCTCAGGCTACTTTAAAGGAGTCTAACGCTGTTACAGCTAAGCAGAAAGAAGTATATCTCAAGCTCAAGAGCGATTCAGCTCAGCTTAGAAAAGAGCTCGAGAATCTTTATAACAGCCACTTAAAGACTATTAACGACTTACCTACAGACGCGGTTGTATTAAGAAAGCAGGAAGAACTCAACAAGAAATATCCCACAGCCCCCCTTGAGGAGGAAGATGTTGAAACTGTTGAGCCTGTAGAAGAACCTCCCGTTGAGGAGGTTTCTCAGCCTGTTGAAGAACCTTCCGCTTCACAGGACGTTGAGTTTGTTAATAAGGTTGAAGACAGATTTGATGATTTAAAATTCGGTGATAATTTCGATATTGACGAATAATAATTAATAAATAATTTTATGGAGTGTAGATAAAATGTCCCAGGATTATAACAAGACATTAAATCTTCCCAAAACAGATTTTCCTATGAGAGCAGGCTTACCTAAGAGTGAGCCTGTTACCTTGAAGAAATGGGAAGATAACAATGTTTATGACAAATTAATGGAGCATAACGAGGGTAAGCCTCTTTATGTGTTACACGACGGCCCTCCGTACGCGAACGGCGATATTCACCTCGGTCACGCGCTTAACAAAATCCTAAAAGATTTTATTGTGCGTCATAAGAATATGGCAGGCTTCAAGTCGCCTTTCGTACCCGGTTGGGATACCCACGGTCTTCCCACAGAGCTTAAAGCTCGTCAAAAGGCGGGAATAGGAAGCTCCGCTGATATTTCTGTATTAGAATTAAGAGAGATGTGCGAGGAATTTGTTACGGGTTACATCAACGATCAGCGCGACCAGTTCAAGCGTTTGGGCGTAATTGGCGAGTGGGATAATCCTTATATTACCTTAAAGCACGAGTTTGAGGCTGAGCAGATAAAGGTTTTCGCTGAAATGGCTACAAAGGGATACATCTACAAGGGCTTAAAGCCTGTTTATTGGTGTCCCGAGTGTAAAACGGCTCTTGCGGAGGCTGAAATCGAATACGCCGAAGATCCTTGTCATTCTATCTACGTTAAATTCAAGGTTACCGATGATTTGGGTAAATTCGAAGCTATGGGAATTGACCCCTCAAAGGTTAATTTTGTTATCTGGACAACAACAACATGGACATTACCCGCTAATGTCGCTATTTGTGTCGGCCCCAGATTTGAGTATTCAATTATTAAGCATAATGATGAATACTATATTATCGCTACAGACCTCGTTAAAGATACAATGGAAGCCGCTGAAATCGCGGATTACGAGATAGCAGCTACAATCAAGGGCAGCGAGCTTGAGTATATGAAAACAGCTCACCCGTTCCTTGACAGAGAGTCTGTAATTATTGTCGGCGAACACGTAACGCTTGAAAGCGGTACAGGTTGTGTACACACAGCTCCCGGACACGGTGTTGACGACTATAACGTCTGCCGTAATTATGACGGTATTCCCGTTATCTGTCCTGTTGACGCCGACGGTGTTCTTACTGAGGAAGCGGGACAATTTGCGGGACTCACTACCGACGAGGCTAATAAGAAAATTGCGATTCATCTTGATGAAACAGGCGCGTTATTCTCCCTCAAAAAGATTATTCACCAGTATCCGCACTGCTGGAGATGTAAATCTCCTATCCTTTTCAGAGCTACAGATCAGTGGTTCTGCTCGGTCGATGACTTCAAGGACGCGGCTATTGACGCTATCAATACAGTAGAATGGATTCCCGCGTGGGGTAAAGACAGAATCACTTCTATGGTTCGCGACAGAAAAGACTGGTGTATTTCCCGTCAGCGTAAGTGGGGAGTTCCCATTCCGATTTTCTATTGCGGTGATTGTGGAAAGCCTTATGTAGATAAGGACGCTATGCTTGCTGTAGCTGATTTGTTCTCGAAGGAAGGCTCTAACGCCTGGTTCGAGAAAGACGCTTCACAGATTTTGCCCGCGGGTACAAAATGTCCCGACTGCGGCTGTGAGAGCTTCGAGAAAGAAAAAGATATTATGGACGTTTGGTTCGACAGCGGTTCATCGCATACCGCCGTTGTAAAACGCCGTAAGTATTTAAGCTATCCCGCTGATTTATATCTCGAGGGTAACGATCAGTACAGAGGCTGGTTCCAGTCCTCACTGCTTACCTCAGTAGCGACAGACGGCGTCGCTCCATACAAGACCGTACTTACTCACGGAATGATTCTTGATATGGAAAGACGTAAGATGAGTAAATCTCTCGGCAACGGTATCAGCCCTCAGGAGGTTATTCAGCAGTACGGCGCTGATGTATTAAGACTTTGGGTTGCTTCCTGTGACTATCAGAGCGATGTTAATATTTCCAGGGAAATTCTTAAACAGACCTCCGAGTCCTACAGAAAAATCAGAAATACCGCTCGTTATATTCTCGGTAATATCAGCGACTTTGATCCCGATAAGGATATAGTAGCCGCTGATGATATGATGCCGATTGATAAATGGGCTGTTAAGACGCTTAACGCGCTTATAGAAAAGGTTAATAACGCTTACGATAAATTTGAGTTCCACCAGGTTTACCATAGCATTCATAATTTCTGCGTTGTAGATATGTCCAACTTCTATCTTGATGTTCTGAAAGACAGACTTTATACCGAGAAAAAGGACGGCTTCGAGAGAAGATCGGCTCAGAGCGCGATTTATCTCATCTTAGACGCTATGACAAGAATGCTGACTCCGATTTTAGCGTATACCTCAGACGAAATCTGGAGCTTTATGCCTCATAAATCAACAGATAATACAGAAAACGTACTCTTTAACGATATGCCTGTAACCGTTGATATCAACGTAAACGACGAGTTTATGGAGATGTGGGAGAAGATTTCCGATTTACGCGACCTTGTTAAAAAAGAAATTGAGCTTCTGGTTAAGGACAAAACAATCAAAGGCTCGCTTGAAGCTAAGGTTACACTGACAGCTTCGGGAGATTACCTTGAGTTTCTTAATAAAGCTTATGATGAAATCAAGCCTGCTCTTATTGTTTCCGACGTTGAAGTAAAAGAGGGCGAGGGCGAGCTTGAGATTACAGTTGAAAAAGCTGAGGGAGAAAAGTGCGAAAGATGCTGGAGCATTAGCAAAAGCGTCGGCTTGAATGCCGCTCATCCGACTCTCTGTGATAAATGCTGTAAGTTTTTTGAATAATTAAAGTCGGTGTAGTTTATACTACACCGATTTATTCTTTAAAAAAAGACATTAAAGACTATGCGGAGGAAATATGCCTTTTATTGTTTTAGTTTTATCTTTTTTAGTCGCTGTTATTGACTATATAATTAAAATCGCGGTTTTAAATAATCTTAAACCGGTTAAAACCCTTGAAATCATACCAAATCTGTTTTCGTTAACATATGTTGAAAACAAAGGCGCGGCGTTCGGAATGCTTTCCAACGCCAGGTGGGTTTTTATTGCTTTTACAATAATTGTGATTTTACTTATGATTATATTTCTTTTCTGGAAAAAACCTACAAGTAAAATCCTGAACATTTCGTTGATTTTAATAATAGGAGGAGGTCTTGGAAATCTTGTTGACAGGATTTTCTACGGCTTTGTTGTTGATTATCTAAGCGTAAGCTTTTTCCCGCCTGTATGTAATTTTGCCGATTACTGTGTGACTGTAGGCGCTGTTTTGCTTGTTGTATATCTATTGTTTTTCTCCGATACAATGAAAAAATCAAAAGGATTAAAAAATGAGAACACTTAATTTTTCGATTGACGCTGAGTCCTCGAAAATAAGAATTGATAAATTCTTAGCCGATAATATATCGGATTTAACCCGCTCGGCAATTACCGCTTTGATTGAAAAAGAGAATGTAAAAGTAAACAATAAAGTCGTTTCAAAGAATTATAAGCTGAAAGCGGGGGACAGTGTCGAAATAATTATTCCCGATCCTGTAGAATACGAGGCTAAAGCCGAGAATATCCCGCTCGATATTGTGTATGAGGACAATGACTTGATTGTTGTTAATAAGCCCAAAGGTATGGTTGTTCATCCCGCGGCGGGAAATTACGATGGTACGCTTGTTAACGCTCTGCTTTATCATTGTAAGGATAATCTTTCCGGAATAAACGGCGTTTTACGCCCCGGTATTGTTCATAGAATCGACAAGAATACCAGCGGACTTCTTATAGTCGCGAAAAACGATATTTCTCATAAGTGTTTAGCTGAACAGATTAAGGAACACAGCTTTACCCGCGAGTATGAGGCTATTGTAGTCGGTAATATAAAAGATGACGCCGGTACGGTTGACGCTCCTATAGGCAGACACCATATCGACAGAAAGAAAATGACCGTTACCGAAAAGAATTCAAAAAACGCTGTAACTCACTTTGAGGTTATCGGAAGGTACAAAGGGTATACGCATATAAAATGTGTACTCGAAACGGGCAGAACGCACCAGATAAGGGTTCATATGGCTTATATTGGTCATCCTGTAGCGGGCGATGATGTTTACGGCGTAAAAAAAGAAAAGGTCAATTTTATTGGACAGTGTCTGCACGCGCGTAAAATTGGTTTTATACATCCGAGTTCAGGAAAATATATGGAATTTACATCTGATTTACCCGATTATTTTCGAGAGTTTTTAAACAAGTTGAAAAGAATAAGCGAATAAAAATTCTTTTTTTAAAAAACTCTTGCATTTATCAGCTGATTATGATATTATATTATGGCATTTGGATACCGTTACTATGTAATGGGGTTCAATAAACAGCGAAAGCTGCAATTTGAAGCGGATGGTCCTCTGCGTTATTAAATGTACGAACATCTGAAATTTATAGGAGGTTCAATATGGACGCATTAAAAACAATTGCCGCTGAGTCAGTAAAAGCGGAAGTTCCCCAGTTCGGAATTGGTGATACCGTAAGAGTATCGGTTAATATCCGTGAGGGACAGAGAGAAAGAATCCAGATGTTTGAAGGCACTGTTATCGCCAAGAGAGGCTCGGGAGTTGCTGAAACATTTACCGTTCGACGCGTAGCGTACGGCGTAGGCGTAGAGAGAGTATTCCCTTTACATTCTCCTAACGTAAGAGATGTAAAGATTATTCGCCGCGGTAAAGTCAGAAGAGCTAAGCTCTATTATCTCCGTGACCGTGTTGGTAAAGCTGCAAAAGTTAAGGAACAGGTCTAATAGTAAGCAAGGGGACTGTTCAAGTCCCTTTTTTACTTTAGGTATACAAAGACTGTTTGATTTAATCGAAATTCGGACATCTTATGTTACCCTAGATTCATTGTCTTGCGAGTGAAGGTGAAAAAATGGATTCTGAAATTAAAAACGAAGATTTAACTAGTGTAGAAGAAACTAAAACAGAAAACAAAAAAGAAAAAAAGAAAAAAAGAAATATAGAACCAAGAACAATTCACTTAAAAAAGTCCGAGGGTACGGCAAGCGTATATGAATGGGTTCATTCCCTTGTTTTCGCTGTCGCTATTGTCGTAATTCTGCTTACATTCTTTGTAAGACTCGTTGACGTAAGCGGAACGTCTATGCTCCAGACCTTGCAGAATAACGATAAGGTTATAGTATCAAATTTATTATACACGCCTAAAACAGGTGATATCGTTGTAGTAAGCAAGGGTGCTAAATACGCGGAGCCTATAATCAAGCGTGTTATCGCTACAGAGGGACAGACTTTATCTATTGATTTTGATAAAGAAAGTGTAGTTGTTGACGGTGTTGAACTGAAAGAGGATTATATTCAGGGACATACACATAAAGAGGACGGAGAAATTCCCGCGGTTATTCCCAAGGGTAAGGTTTTTGTGCTCGGCGATAACCG
This sequence comes from uncultured Ruminococcus sp., assembly GCA_902797225.1. GTDB lineage: Bacteria > Bacillota > Clostridia > Oscillospirales > Acutalibacteraceae > Ruminococcoides. The sequence continues at coordinate 7,483 of CADBSD010000027.1, forward strand.
AGGCGTATCAATGGACAGCCGTTCAAAAACTATCGGTTTAATCGATGTTAAGGATATTATCGGTAAAGCCGATTTAGTAGTTTTCCCGTTCAAGGACTTTAAGGTTTTGACAAACCCTTATTCTTAATCTGACTGGCTCACATCTGTATTTTGATGTGAGCTTTCTTGCGTATAAGGATGTGAAAATATGGATAAAAAGCAGAATATTCAATGGTTTCCGGGACATATGACAAAAGCAAAACGCAGAATTCAGTCTGGTTTAAAGCTTATTGATGTTGTTGTCGAGATTATAGACGCCAGAATTCCCGTAAGCAGCAGTAACCCTGAATTATCCGAGCTAATCGGTAACAAGCCGAAGCTGGTTTTGCTTAATAAATGTGATAAAGCGAACAGAAAGGCTACGCAAAAATGGATAAATTATTATTCTAAGCTCGGTGTTAAGGCGTTGCCTGTCGATTGCAAAAGCGGAATTGGACTTAATAAATTTGTCCCTGCCGTAAGAGAGCTTTTAGCCGATAAGTTTGACTCTCAAAAAGCTAAGGGTATAAAGAATCCTATTCTAAGGCTTATGATTGTCGGTATTCCGAACGTAGGTAAATCCTCCTTTATAAACAGGATATCTAAACAATCGAGGGCAAAGGTTGAGGACAGACCCGGCGTAACCCGCGGAAATCAATGGTATACAATCTCAAACGATTTAGAAATGCTCGATACCCCCGGGGTATTGTGGCCTAAATTTGACGACGAAAAGGTTGGTTTACACCTCGCGTTTACAGGCGCTGTAAAAGACCAGGTGCTTGATATTGAGCTTCTTGCGATAGATTTTCTCGACGCTATGATTAAAAACGTAACTCCTGAGTTTCTATCCCGCTTTAAGCTAAATCAAGCTGATATAGAGGGAGTTAAGCCTTATGAGCTTCTGGAGCTTGTCGGAAGAAAACGCGGTATGTTGATTTCAGGTGGAGAAATCGATACCGAAAGAGCCGCTAATCTGATTATGGACGAGTACAGAGCGGGAAAATTCGGAAACATTACGCTCGAGCTTCCCGAGGAGGAATAGTTTTGGAAACAGAATGGTTATATTACGAAAACCTGGCGCGAGAAAAAGGCTTTGAAAACATTTGCGGAGTTGATGAAGCAGGCAGAGGGCCGCTGGCGGGGCCTGTATGCGCCGCCGCGGTTATACTAAAGCCTAATCAGATAATCGAGGGTGTGAACGATTCAAAAAAGCTGTCCGAAAAGAAAAGAGAAGCTTTATTCGACGTAATAAAAAGTGAGGTTAAGGCTTATTCTATCGCGTTTGCGACAGTTGAGGAAATTGAAGAAATGAACATACTGAACGCTACAATGCTTGCGATGAAAAGAGCTGTTGAGGGGCTGAAAATAAAGGCGGATTACGCGTTAATCGACGGAAATCGACTTCCGCCGCTTGATATTAAATCCGAATATGTAATAAAAGGCGACGCGAAATCAATGTCAATCGCCGCGGCGTCTATTCTTGCTAAGGTGAGCCGAGACAGGCTTTGTTATGAATACGCCGAAAAATACCCTCAGTACGGATTTGATAAGCACAAGGGCTATGGTACAAAGCTTCATACTCAGGCTATAAAAGAGTACGGTCCCTGTGAAATCCACAGAATGAGTTTTTTGAAAAAGATACTTTAAAATGAATGATAAGAAAGAAATAGGAATTAAGGGTGAAAAATTTACCGTTAAATTTCTCAAAAGGAATAAATATAAGATTTTACTGCGCAATTTCAGTATAGACAATGGCGAAATAGATATTATTGCCCATAACAAAGAATACATAGTATTCGTTGAGGTTAAAACTCGAGCTGAAGGCTCAATGCTTGAGCCGAGGTTTTCCGTCGATATGAAAAAACGCGAAAATATTATTGATACGTCAAACAGATTTTTGGATAAATATAAGACTGATTTGACGATAAGATATGATATTTCCGAAGTGACATACGATAAAAGCGGAAAAATGAAGATAAACTATATAAAAAACGCGTTTTAACCATTGTGAAATCTTTGACAAAACTTACATTATAGGTTATAATTACTACTTGTTATAGTATGTTCTTTATATACTTGAAAGGGTGATTTTATGTTGTACAACAGTACCGAAAACAAGAGCGAGGTTGTATCCGCGTCTCAGGCGATAGCTCAGGGTATTTCAAAGGACGGCGGACTGTTTGTTCCGCAGGAGCTTCCTCTGTATGATAAGGAAACGCTTTCCTCGTTACTTGCACTTGATTATAAGGGAATAGCGAAAAAAGTATTCTCCGACTTTCTCACTGATTTTACCGGGGAGGAAATCGAGGAGTGTGTAAACAAGGCGTATACCGTCCAAAAATTCGGCGGAGAAAATCCTGCTCCCGTTTCATATAAAAAGTATAACGGAAACGATATTAATATACTTGAGCTGTGGCACGGCCCGACCTGCGCTTTTAAGGATATGGCGCTTCAGATTTTACCGCACCTTTTAACAAAGTCGTTAAAAAAGACTCACGACGGTAAAGACGCCGTTATTCTTGTCGCTACATCGGGCGACACTGGTAAGGCGGCGCTTGAGGGATTCAAGGATGTTGAGCATACGAAAATAATCGTTTTTTATCCCGTAGACGGCGTAAGCCCGATGCAGAAGCACCAGATGACAACTCAGGAGGGCAAAAACGTAAATGTCTGCGCTATCGAGGGTAATTTCGACGACGCTCAGACAGGCGTAAAGAAAATCTTTACTACCGAGTCTATTTCCTACAAGCTTGATGAAAACAATATGATGTTCAGTTCCGCGAATTCTATCAACTGGGGCAGACTCCTTCCGCAGATTGTTTACTACATTTCCTCGTACTGCAACCTTGTAAACGACGGAAAAATCGCTCTCGGGGATAAAATCAACGTTGTGGTTCCTACAGGAAACTTCGGTAATATTCTAGCTTCGTACTACGCTTATTGTATGGGACTTCCGATAAACAAGTTTATTTGCGCCTCAAACTCAAATAATGTTCTTACAGATTTTATCAGAACAGGCGTATATGATAAAAACCGTCAATTCTATACAACAATCTCACCGTCAATGGATATCCTCGTATCCTCAAATCTTGAAAGACTTCTTTATAAGCTTTCCGGTGATGATGATAACACAACCAGAGATTGGATGACGAAGCTTAAAACAGAGGGCAAGTATGAGGTTACTCCCGAGGTTAAAGAAGCGATTAATAACGCTTTTTACGGCGGTTATTGCGACGATGACGAAACAAAGTCTACAATCGCAAAGCTGTTTAAGGACGAGGGCTATCTCTGTGATACACACACTGCCGTAGCTGTAGCGGTGTATGATAAGTATGTTTCTGAAACAGGGGATAAGACGCCTACCATAATCGCCTCAACAGCAAGCCCCTATAAGTTCTCGAAATCTGTTTTGAGCGCTATTGACGACAGCAAGCTTAATATGAGCGAGTTCGATATGGTTGATAAGCTTAACAGCGTAACAGGCGTAGAAGTTCCGAAACCGCTTTCAAGCCTTAAGGATAAAAAATCGAGATTTTCCGATGTTGTAAAATCCGAGGATATGCCCGAATATGTATTAAAAACTTTAGGCGTTAAATAAAATGTCTTTGTTTACGATAGGCGATTTACACTTATCGCTGGGTACAGACAAACCAATGGATATTTTTCACGGCTGGGATAACTACCTTGATAGGATAACAAACAACTGGAATAAGATTGTTAAGGAAAATGATACCGTCGTTATAGCGGGCGATATTTCCTGGGCGATGAAGCTCTCGGAATGTGACAAGGATTTCGCTTATATTGATTCATTACCGGGAAAGAAAATATTTCTTAAGGGAAACCACGATTACTGGTGGGACACCGCAAGTAAAATAAACCGCTATTTAAACGAGAAGCGTTTTTCTTCAATCAGTATTCTTTTTAACAACAGCTATGAGGTCGATGATTTCGTAATCTGCGGCACAAGGGGTTGGGGACTGGAGCCTGAAAACAACGAGGATATAAAAATCCTTAACCGCGAATGCGGACGATTAAGGCTTTCTTTAGAATCCGCTGAGAACAGCGATAAGGAAAAAACAGTCTTTCTCCATTATCCGCCTGTTTACGGCGGAAACGTCTGCGGCGAGATAATAGACATACTAAAAGAATACAACGTAAAAAAGTGTTATTACGGTCATATTCACGGTCAGAAAATGATAAGGGGAGCCTTTAACGGCGAGTACGAGAACATAAGATTTAAGCTTGTTTCCTGCGATTCCGTTTCGTTTACTCCCGTGCTTGTAAGATAAGCAAATTATCATAAATATATATTGATTAAATAATAATATAATGATATAATAAATCGATGTTTTAAATTATGGAGGAATCAATTATGAGTTTAGTAAATTCAAAAAAGTTAGACGAGGCTAATAAGTACGAGTTAGAGGTAAAGGTTGAGAAGGAAGCTTTTTCCGCCGCTACAATGAAGGCTTACAAAAAACAGGTTAAGAATATCAATATTCCCGGATTCAGAAAGGGAAAAGCCCCCAAGCACATTATAGAGAGAATGTACGGCAAGGGCGTATTCTATGATGACGCTATTGAGGAAACATATCCCTCAGCGTTAGCCGACGCCGCTGTTGAGGCTGAGCTCAAGGCTATCGGTGTTGACGACATCTCTGTAGGCGAGGTTTCAGACGACGGTTATACATTTACCGCTAAAATCATTGTCGCTCCCGAGCTTACTGTTGACGGCTATAAGGGCATTGAGGTAGAGAAGCTTTCTACAGAAGTAACCGACGAACTCGTAGACGAGGAACTCCAGGCTGTAAGAGAAAGAAACGGACGTATGGTTACGGTTGAGGACAGAGCCGCTGAAAACGGAGATACAACGGTAATCGACTTTGAGGGCTTTGTAGACGGCGAAGCTTTTGAGGGCGGTAAGAGTGAAAACTACAACTTAAGACTCGGCGACGGCAACTTTATCCCCGGCTTTGAGGAGGCTATCGTTGGACATAAGACTGGCGAGGAATTTACAATCGACGTAACATTCCCCGAGGACTACAACGCGGAGAATCTCGCGGGTAAAGAGGCTCAGTTCAAAATCAAGCTTCACGAAATTAAGACAAAGGAGCTTCCTGAGGTTGACGATGAGTTTGTAAAGGACGTTTCCGAGAAAGATACTCTCGATGAATATAAGGAAGAACTCAAAGAAAAAGTTGCTAAGCGCTTAGAGGAACAGTCAGAAAAGGATTTTGACAACAAGCTTACAGACGCTTTGGAAAAACTCGCTACAGAGGAGATTCCCGAGGTAATGTTCGACAACGAGGTTCGCGATATGCTTAACGAGTTCGATATGAGATTACGCTCTCAGGGAATGGACCTCGCGACATATATGAAGTATACAGGTATGGATCAGGGCGCTATTGAGGCTACATATAAGCCCCAGGCTGATAAGAGAGTTAAAATCCGCCTTGTTCTTGAGGCTATCGGACGTCAGGAGAATATAGAAGTAACCGACGAGGACGTAGAGAACGAGTACAAAAAGCTCGCTGAGGCTTACAAGGCTGAGCCTGATGAGGTTAAGAACTACATTTCCAAGGAAGCTTTATCCGAGGATATCAAGGTAGAAAAGGCTATGCAGCTCGTCAGAGATAACGCAAAAGTAAAGTAATTACTGAATAATATAATTATTTAAGCCAATTATATACTGGAAAGGAAGAATCATATGGCATTAGTACCTTATGTAATTGAACAGACAAATCGCGGTGAGCGTTCATATGATATTTATTCTCGTCTTTTAAACGACAGAATCGTAATGCTTACGGAAGAAGTTAACAGCGCCAGCGCAAGCGTTATCGTTGCTCAGCTTCTTTATCTTGAGGCTCAGGATCCTACAAAGGATATCAGCCTTTACATCAACAGCCCGGGCGGTTCCGTAACAGACGGTTTCGCGATTTACGATACAATGAACTATATTAAGTGTGACGTAAGCACGACCTGCATCGGTATGGCGGCAAGTATGGGAGCTTTCCTTCTGGCCGCCGGAGCTAAGGGCAAGCGTTACGCACTGCCCAACGCGGACATTATGATTCATCAGCCCTCAGGCGGCGCTCGCGGTCAGGCTACAGATATGGAAATCCACACAAAGCACATTCTTGACATAAAGAAAAGATTAAACCAGATTTTAGCCGATAATACAGGTCAGCCTGTTGACGTTATCGCTAAGGATACAAACCGTGATAACTTTATGACAGCTCAGGAAGCTTTGGAGTACGGATTAATCGATAAAGTATTTGAAAAAAGATAATTAACTCCATAATTTTGGTTAGTGAGGAATATGTATGTCAAAAGTTGATGATAATATCTATTGCTCCTTTTGCGGAAAACCGCAGGAGTATGTCGGAAGATTAATAAAAGGAAACGGCTCGTATATCTGCGACCAGTGCGTGGAGCTGTGCGTTAATATCCTTGAGGATTCCGATATTGATATTGAACCCTCTAACGAAAAAGTTAATGATAACAGTATAGAGATACCCCAGCTTTTAAAGCCTGTTGAGATTAAGAAAATTCTCGACGAGTATGTAATCGGTCAGGACAGCGCGAAAAAAGCCTTGAGCGTTGCTGTTTATAATCATTATAAGCGTGTTTTCAATAATGACAACGACGTTGAGTTCGCCAAAAGCAACGTGCTTCTGCTCGGGCCTACGGGCGTTGGAAAAACCTTGCTTGCCCAGACTCTCGCGAAAGCGCTCGACGTACCGTTCGCTATTGCTGACGCTACTACCTTGACCGAGGCGGGATATGTAGGCGAGGACGTAGAAAACATTCTCTTAAAGCTTATTCAGGCAGCTGATTTTGATATCGAAAAAGCAGAGCGCGGTATAATTTATATTGACGAGATTGACAAGATTTCGAGAAAATCCGAGAATCCCTCAATTACCCGCGACGTAAGCGGAGAGGGCGTTCAGCAGGCGCTGCTTAAAATTCTTGAGGGTACTGTTTCAAACGTTCCTCCGACAGGAGGACGAAAGCATCCTCAGCAGGAATTCTTACAGATTAATACAAAGGATATTCTTTTTATCTGCGGCGGAGCTTTTGACGGACTTGAAAAGATAGTTGAAAAGCGTAAGGGAGCTTCTCTGGCGGGCTTTGGAGCGAGCGTACAGGAAAAAGCCGTTCTGGATGAAACAGGCTGGATGAAAGACGTTGTCGCTCACGATTTAGTGAAATACGGTATTATTCCCGAGCTTGTGGGACGTATTCCCGTAATTACCGCTCTTAACGGTCTTGACGTAGACGCGCTCGTTAGAATTCTTTCGGAGCCTAAAAACTCGCTGACTAAACAGTACAAAAAACTATTCGCTTTCGACGGTGTTGAGCTTGAAATAACCGATGACGCTCTGGAGGCTATAGCGTTAACAGCCAAAGAACAAAAAACAGGCGCCAGAGGACTTCGAGGAATTATGGAAAGCGTGTTGAACGAGCTTATGTTTGACACTCCGTCCGACGATACAATAGAAAAGATTACAATTAACGCGGACGTAGTTAACAAAAAGATTGACCCGATTATCCAGCGTTCGCTTAATCGTAAATCCAAGAGAATTGAGTTCAACAGCTCAAAAGTAATTGAAGCTGAAGAAGTTTCATAAATAATAATCTATTTGCTGTAATGTAATTGTTTTTACACTACAGCTTTTGGATTTTAAGGAGAAATTATGGAAACATACGGTAATATATATAATTTGCCTGTTTTGCCCTTGAGAGGACTTGTTGTGTTCCCGAAAACAATGCTCCATTTTGACGTTGGCAGAAAACAGTCGCAAACAGCTATAAATATAGCTATGAAAAGAGACCAGCTTATTTTTCTTGTTACCCAGAAAAATCCCGCTGTAAAAGAACCGAAAGCTAATGACCTCTTTTCAACTGGTGTTGTCGCGAGAATTGTACAGGTTTTAAGACAACCCGACGATACGACGCGTGTTATAGTCGAGGGACTTTACAGAGCGTATATTGATGATTTTATTGACAATAAAAGGTGTCTTTTCGCAAGAGTTTGTTGTTATGATAACAGCGAACAACCCCAATCAACTCATGAAATCGCCCTGATAAGACAGATAAAAGGAACCTTCGATAATTTCGCCAGATTGGTTCCAAAGCTTAACTCTGATATTCTTTTCAGAGTAGCTACGTGCGACAACGGCGGTGAGCTCGCGGATTTTATAGCGGGTAACGCCTTGCCCGATTTCAACGATAAACAGTTGATTTTAGAAACGACAGACGTAATAGAAAGGCTCGAAACCCTTCTTGATATTATGAATCAGGAAATCTATATTTTACAGATTGAGGAAAAAATAGGGGAGAGAGCTAAAGAAAGAATAGATAAATCTCAGCGTGAGTATTTTTTGAGAGAGCAAAAAAGCGTTATTGAGGAGGAGCTCGGCGAAAGCGACAATCCCACCACCGAGAGTGAGGAATATAAGCAGAAGATAAAAGCCTTAAAGCTTCCCGAGGATTCCGAAAAATACCTGCTCAAAGAGTGCGACAAGCTTTCAAAAATGCCAATGGGAAGCCATGACGTTCCCGTTATATGTACATATCTGGATACAATTCTCGATTTGCCGTGGAACAACTCTACTAAAGATAATCTCAACTTAAAGCAGCTCGAGAAAAAGCTTGACAAAAACCATTACGGACTTAATAAGGTTAAGGAAAGAATAGTTGAGCAAATGGCTGTCAGAAAGCTCAATCCCGAAATAAAGGGACAGATTATCTGTCTTGTAGGCCCTCCGGGAGTAGGTAAAACCTCTATAGCTCAGTCGCTGTCAGAAGCTATCGGCAGAAAATCCGCGAGAATCGCTCTCGGCGGCGTCAGGGACGAAGCGGAAATAAGAGGTCATAGAAAGACCTATATCGGAGCTATGCCGGGAAGAATCATAAACGCGATAAAAACCGCGGGAACAAACAATCCTATTATTATACTTGACGAGATTGATAAACTCGGCGCTGATTATAAGGGCGACCCGACCTCCGCGTTGCTCGAGGTTCTTGACGGGGAGCAGAATAATAAATTTGTAGACCATTATATAGATATTCCTTTTGATTTATCAAAGGTTATGTTTATAACGACCGCTAATGACGCTTCTCGGATTCCCACTCCGCTGTTTGACCGAATGGAAGTAATAGAAATCGGAAGCTATACGAGAGAGGAAAAGTTCAATATAGCAAAAAAACATCTCGTTCCCAAACAGATTAAAGAGTGCGGTTTAACGACTGACGTTGTAAAATTTACGCAAAAGGGTATTTATACATTAATAGATTATTATACCCGTGAAGCGGGCGTAAGACGTCTGGAACAGGAAATAGCGAAGCTTATTAGAAAATTCGCCGTTGAATACGTAAAAGGCGAAAAAGAAACCGTAAAGTTTACGGATAAAAACATTTCAGACTACCTCGGAGCTCAAAAGTTTACGGACGAAAAGCTCGGTGAAACTGACGAAATCGGAGTTGTAAACGGACTGGCTTGGACTGCTGTAGGAGGAACGCTTCTTCCAATTGAGGTTTCCGTAATGCCCGGTGACGGAAAAATAATTCTCACGGGTTCTCTCGGCGATGTGATGCAGGAAAGCGCTAAAGCCGCCGTGACCTGTATAAGAGCTCATAGTGAGTTTTTGAATATTGATTCTGATTTCTACAAGGAAAAGGATATACATATTCACGCGCCTGAGGGAGCGGTTCCGAAAGACGGCCCGTCGGCGGGTATTACAATGACGACAGCTATCTATTCCGCGCTTTCTATGCGCGCTGTAAGACGCGATATCGCTATGACGGGTGAAATTACACTTAGAGGAAAAATTCTTAAAATAGGCGGTTTAAAAGAAAAAACAATGGCGGCTTACAAGGCGGGAATTAAAAAGGTTTATATCCCTAAGTCGAATCTCGCTGATTTAGAGGAAATAGACAGCGTTGTAAAAGATAACATTGAGTTTATACCTTGTGAGTATTTTACCGAGGTTATTAACGACGCGACGGTAGAGCCTGTTGTCGCAAACGAGCGTAAGGATGTAATTATTCCTAAAAACAGCGGGAATATTAAAACCGTCAGACAGTAGGTGGGGTTATGAATTTCAATAATATTGATTTTGAATTCGCCGCCGGTACTGTTGAACAGCTTCCCGAAAGTGAATTGCCCGAGATTGTTTTTTCGGGACATTCAAACGTAGGAAAGAGCTCGCTGATAAATAAACTCGCCAACCGAAAGAATATCGCCAGAGTAAGCTCTCAGCCGGGTAAAACCGCTACAATAAATTTCTACAAAGGCGACGGCTTTCATTTGGTTGATTTACCAGGTTACGGCTACGCTAAAGTGTCTAAGGCGGAAAAAGCCCGCTGGGCAGAGCTTGTTGAGGGATACCTGTCCGACAAAAGAAATATCGCGCTGATAATTCAGATTGTTGATATCCGCCACAAGCCCACCAAGGACGATTACGATATGCTGAAATTTCTTTACGACAGCAACGCTCCGTTTGTAATCGTGCTTACAAAAAAGGACAAGCTCAAAAAAACCGCTTACGAAAAAAGAATTGACGAGGTTATGGACGAGCTTGAAGGCTTTGAGGGCGTTGAGCTGATTCCGTTTTCGGCGGTAAACGGCGACGGACTCGATGATGTTAAAGAGGTAATTGAGGAATATATAAGTTTTATGGAGGATGAGTAAAAATGGAGAAAAAGCCGTTTCTTAGTTTAGATAAGGCGAAAGAGATAATAAAAGAAATCCCGACTCCTTTTCATATTTATGATGAAAAAGGAATTCGGGAAAACGCGAGAGCGCTTAACAAAGCGTTCAGCTGGAACAAGGGTTATAAGGAGTATTTCGCTGTAAAAGCTACACCTAACCCGTATCTTATGAAGATACTTGAGGAAGAAGGCTGCGGAATGGACTGCTCGTCCTATACCGAGCTTATGCTTTGTGAGGCTTGTGACATAAAGGGCTCTGACATTATGTTCAGCTCCAATGTTACGCCCGAGGAGGATATGATTAAAGCCTACGAAATGGGCGCTTATATTAACCTTGATGATTATACGCACGTTGATTTTATAAAGAGAATTTTACCCGAAGTTCCGAAAACAATATGCTGCAGATATAATCCCGGCGGAGTTTTTGAACTCGGCGGCAGTGAGGACAAGGTTCAGGTTATGGACACTCCCGGTGACTCCAAATACGGTATGACCGAGGAGCAAATGGAAAAAGCGTTTACAGAGCTTAAAAACGCGGGAGCCGAGGAGTTCGGAATTCACGCTTTTCTCGCTTCGAATACGGTTTCCAACGAGTATTATCCCGAGCTTGCGGGTATCCTGTTTAAGTTAGCTGTAAGGCTTAAAAACAAAACAGGGGTAAAGATTAAGTTTATTAACCTGTCAGGCGGCGTTGGTGTAGATTATAAGCCCGAAGAACCTAAGAGCGATATCGCTTATATAGGTGAGGGAGTTCGGAAGAAATTTGAAGAAATCCTTGTGCCCGAGGGAATGGGGGACGTCGCTATTTTCACCGAGCTCGGACGTTATATGCTCGCTCCTTACGGCGCGTTGGTAGCGACGGCGATTCACGAAAAGCACATCTATAAAGATTATATCGGTCTTGACGCCTGCGCGGCGAATCTTATGCGTCCCGCTATGTACGGTTCGTATCATCACGTTACCGTGCTCGGAAAAGAAAACGAAAAGTGTGACCATAAATATGACGTAACAGGCGGATTGTGCGAGAATAATGATAAATTCGCGATAGACAGAATGTTGCCTAAGATAGATATCGGCGATATTGTTTATATCCACGATACGGGAGCTCACGGCTTTTCTATGGGTTACAACTACAACGGCAAGCTCCGATCAGCCGAGGTTCTTCTTAAAGAGGATGGCTCGTTTAAGAAGATAAGACGAGCTGAAACTCCAAAAGACTATTTTATTACTTTCGATTTTTCACAGTTTAATTTATAATTCTTCATAAAAACAGGCGCGGCACATTAATGAACTGCATCCCGTCAAGAGGACAGAGAAATAAATAAAATAATTTTCACAAAATAATACGATTAGCCGCAGATTTTGGCTGGACA
>CADBSD010000028.1 GCA_902797225.1 uncultured Ruminococcus sp.
GTAGCGAAAATAGCGGAAACACCCTCGACATATCCGTTGTAGTAATCCACCGCGTCAATCGCGGCAAGCGCGCTTTTTCCCGTTGTTACCGAAGCCGCTAAAATCAGCACGTGTTTTCCGCCGAGCATAGGCGTCAGGTTGTCGCGGAACATAAGCTGTCCGCCTCCGATATACTCGGGCGAAAGCACATAAATCGTCTGGTGGGCGTTCAGGTTTATATAGTTGTCCTGTGTGAGCTCGTTAGCGAGAAAAGCTCCGATAACCTCAGTGCCGTCAAGACAGAGGATTGTGTCTACGATTGTGTTGATTTGGTACGCCTTTACCATTTCTTTAGCGACAGCCTTGGCCTCGGAAAGACGGTTTTTCTGGGTTGTAACGTCTATGTAGTAGTTTGTGTGGCTGTGCATTGTGGCGAAATGTCCTTTTCTAACGCGCAGAAATACGTTTTTATTCTTTGTTCTGATTTTATGTTCCTGAGCCATAATTGACCTCCAAATATGACAAATATAGTTTTATGTATATATTGTACAATATTTAAAGAGCAACGTCAATATTTTTATAAAATTAATTGACAGTCTATATTTTTGATAGTATAATTGTCAGCGAAAGGGGTGTTATATTATGCAGAGTAATCTGAAAAGCAAGTGGGTTTCGCTTTTGCTTTGCTTCTTCTTTGGTATAGTGGGAGCTCATAAGTTTTACGAGGGAAAAATACTGCTTGGTATTGTATATATTTTTACGTTGGGGATTTTCGGCATAGGCGTTCTTATTGATTTTATCCGCTTATTGTTTAAACCGAATCCCTATAGCGTATGATTAATATTCTAAATTAGAATTATTTTGAGGAGGAAAACTATGTCAAAAGAAAACAACGCGAAATTAAATTCAATGCCTGAGGAAAAGCGCGGGGCAATAAAGGCATTTGTTGACGGTACTTGTGATAATATCTCCAAAATGACGCGTGAGCAGAAGGAGTCTATGATTACTATTTGTTATCAGCAGCTTGAGCCAGAGCTCCGCGAGATTGACGTTAACGAGTTTAACTGCGCTTCATACTCCGAGTTTTTATGCCAGATTGTACTCGCCGCCGCGGCAGTAGATAAAGAGTTTTCCCTTGAGGAGGAAGAAGCCGTAGACGAGGTTATGAAAACCGTAGGCTTGCTCGGACAGCCTTTTGAGGAGGATATTAATAAAATTGAAGCGATTGATTTAGACCTTTCCAAGCTGTCAAAAAAGCTGAACCCGACGTCAAGAGCGATGTTCCTTACATTTGTATCGATAATCTTCTTAAGCGACAAGGAGCTTAACGATTATGAATTTGATATGATGATAGATATACTGGAGCCATAAAAAACATATATTAAAGGAGCTGTAATGTGAACAGCTCCTTAATTGTTTTTATCGTGTTTAATTATATCGCTGACTTCGCAATTCAGTATAAAACATAATATATCCAGGGTTTTTGTAGTTATCGGAAGTCCGTTTTTCATTCTGTGCAGTGTGTTTGCCGACACGCCTTCTTTGAAAATCAAATGATATTCGGTAATATTCTTTTTTATCAGCGTTTCGTAAAATGGTTTATATGAAATCATTTATATCACCATTTTAAGATTAACATACTTAAACTCTTGACTATACTCAATATTTTGAGTATAATAAAGCAAAAGGAGTGAAAAAATATGATTAAAAAAAGGATTATTCCGTTTGTACTTATTATTGCTGTTTTGATCGCTGTGTATTCATCAGTATCGGTAAACGCTGAAGATTATCCTGTAGCTGTTCCTTATACTTCTCATATTACTTCAACGGTAGGTAAGAATATCGAGGTAAAGCTTAAGCTATTTCACGAATACTATGATGAGAGGATTTTTGTAGATGTTTACGACTCGAAAGGGAAATCAGTAGCGAGTGCTACCGATTATTTTGACGAAGATGACGCTGACGAACAGATATATACTTTTACGTGGCTTGCTAAAAAAGCACCCGCGGGAGAGTATACTTTATTAGCTACCATGTCATATTATTATGACGGTGAATGGCAGTTGTGTCCCGAAGATGTTTCCGTAGCTATTACATTGAAAAACGTGCCCGCGCCAAAACTGAAATCCGCGAAAAACGTAAAAGGCGGAAAAATAACGGCGAAGTGGAGCAAGGTCAATAAAGCTTCAAAATATCAGCTCAAAATAGGCTCAAAAACATATTCTGTAAAAAAGAATTCATATACCGCGAAAAAGCTTAAAAAAGGAAAAACATACGCTGTAAAAGTAAGAGCGTGTATGAATAACAGGTGGAGTAAATGGAGCAGTAGCAAAAAGGTTAAAGTCAGTAAATAAAAACGAAGGAGCAGTTTAGAGCTGCTCCTTTTAATATGAGAATTTAAGGCAGAGTTTTTACTCTGTCTTTGTTTTTATCAAATATTTAGTTTTAATGCAAGAAAGCGCGCGCGATTAGCGCGTACGCCTTTCACTTAGCCGTTGCTCGTGCGCGCGCAGCGTTCAACTGAGCGGGCAATACAAATCATTTTTTATTTGGTGGGAGTCAATACTATATCGTAGCTTAGATATTACATATAGTATAATACTATTATACAGATTGTTGTACTTTCCTACCAAATAAAAAA
>CADBSD010000029.1 GCA_902797225.1 uncultured Ruminococcus sp.
CCAGAACCCTGATGGATACTGGACTTTTCCGTGGTCCGAGTGACTGGAGTCGAACCAGCGGCCTCTTGAACCCCATTCAAGCGCGCTACCAAACTGCGCCACACCCGGATAACTTTATTCAACCATTGTATTCTATCACAAAATCAAATAAAGTGCAATACCTTTTTTAAAAATATTTTATTTCAGCCGTTTTTTTATTCGTAATCCCACTTCGGAATGAAGCTCTCGCTCGCTGAGCTCAGCTCCTGCGAGAAGCCTTCAAGCCCCAGCTCCAGCATATGATTCAGCACCTTTTTGTATTCGCGCGCGGTGATTTTTCTCCCGAGCTTCCCGTTTTCGAGCGCCTTGTGTACGGGTACGTATTGTCCCATAAGGCTCACGGGCGTGTCGGGGAAATTCTCCTTTATAATGTCCAGGACGCCTATGCTGTTTTTTGTGTGTGAGGGGAGAACAAGGTGGCGGATAATTACGCCCTTTTTCATCAGACCGTTTTCAAGCTCGATTTCGCCCGTTTGGTTTATCATTTCCCTTATCGCGTTTTTCGCGGTTTCGACGTAGCCTGCGGCTCTCGAATACTCAAGCGCCAGCTTGTCGTCGCTGTATTTGAAGTCGGGCAGATAAATATCGACATACCCTCTGAGCGATTTTATCGTTTCCGCCTTTTCCCAGCCCGAGCTGTTGTACACTATCGGTATGTTCGGTCTGTAGATGTCCAGCGCGGCTTTTATCAGCTCAACGTACGGGGTGGGGGATACGAGGTTTATGTTATGTACGCCTGTGTTTTCAAGTTTTCTGAATTCGTCCGCCAGAGTTTTCACGTCGATGTATTTCCCGAGACGCTTTTCGGAAATCTCGTAGTTCTGGCAGAACATACACCTCAGCGTACAGCCCGAAAAAAACACCGCTCCGCTTCCGTTTTCGCCGCTTATCACGGGCTCCTCCCACATATGCGGCGCTATTCTCGCTACCTTTATTCTGTTTTTCAGTCCGCAGAAGCCGCCGTTTTTTTCCTCTGTTCTCTCAGCCGAGCAGCTTCTCGGGCACAGATTGCATATCATACTATCACCGCCACGATTATACCATATTATAAGCCGATTTAAAAGCTTTTTCCTCTTTTCCTTATTTTTGTCTATCATCAATATGCACAAAAAACGGGTTGAAATTTCGTTATGGCGGGGGAGTTATTATTCTAAATAAGAATATTGACAACTCTCGGATTTGGTATGATAATAACTAAGAATGCGATAGTGTAAAAGTATCGCGAGTTTAGGAGTTGATATTTATGAAAATGCGAAGAATCGTATCGCTTGTACTGACTGTTCTTATGCTCAGCACAATGGCTGTTATCTCAACAAACGCCGTTGACACAGCTAAGACGTCTACGGGTCTTGCGTACTTTAACCAGGGTGAAGACTCGGGCCGCGGATACGCGAGCTCGGTATATTCGGGCTCAGACCTCGGAGCGACTTATTCGAAAGCCTCCACAACCTGGAAGGTATGGTCTCCAGCCGCTACAAAGATTCAGGTCAAGCTGTACAAAACAGGTACAGACCGTGAAAACGGCGCGGGTGTAATCGGCGTATACGACCTCACCAAGGGGTCTTCAGGCTCGGTATGGTCAAAGACCTTGCAGGGCGACTACAAGAACGTATACTACACCTATCTTATTACCGCTAAAAACGTAGCGGGCACTACCGTTACAAACGAAACCCAGGACGTTTACTCGAAGGCTGTAGGCGCTAACGGTAACCGTTCCATGGTAGTAGACCTCAGCTCTACAAACCCCGACGGCTGGGCTAACGACAAGCACGTTACCTTCGGCACAAAGACAGAAGCAGCCGTATGGGAGCTTCATATCCGTGACTTCTCCGCCGACCCCGACTGCGGCGTCAGCGAGGAGAATCAGGGCGCTTACCTCGCGTTTACAGAGGGCGGCACCACATACAAAAAGCAGGGCACATTCAAGACCTGTATGGACTATCTCGTAGAAAACAACATCAACACCGTTCAGATTATGCCTATGGCTGACTTCGACGGTACAGATGAAATCTACGGCAACTCCGTTGTTGACCGTAACTGGGGCTACAACCCGAAGAACTTCAACGTTCCCGACGGCTCGTATTCCTCCAACCCTTACGACGGCAACGTTCGTATCAAAGAAGTTAAACAAATGGTTCAGGCGCTCCACGACAGAGGTATCTCGGTCGTAATGGACGTTGTATATAACCACACGGCGGGCGCTGACGGCTCGTGCTTTACAAAGACCGTTCCCGGTTATTACTACAGAATGACCAGCAAGCTCGCTTACGCCAACGGCTCAGGTCAGGGCAACGAGCTCGCTTCCGAAAAAGGAATGGTTAGAAACTTTATCATCCAGTCAATGCAGTACTGGGCTAACGAGTATCATATCGACGGCTTCCGTTTCGACCTTATGGGCTGTATCGATATCACAACTCTTAATCAGGCTCGTACAAAGATGAACGCTATCGACAAAAACATCCTTATGTACGGCGAGCCCTGGACAGGCGGTACTTCCGCTATTCCTTCGGGCACAGGTCCTACCGAGAAGAACACAGCCAGCTTATCCGACGGCGTGGGCGTATTCTCGGGCGACTTCCGTTCAGCCGCTACACGTGTTGCCACAACAGGCTCGGCGGCACAGGGCTGGATAGGCGGAGTGACCGACTGGGCAGGCGGTACGGCTACGGTTGTATCGGGTATCAAGGGCGCGCTCTGCGACAGCAGATATAAGTCAAAGACAGTTAACTTTATCGACTGCCACGACGACCTTACCGTATGGGATAAAATCACAGGCGCGTATACATTAAGCGGAGAGGGCAAAGCCTCCAAGACGTCAGCCGCGAACGTTAACAGTATAGCCGCGAACTACACAGGCAAGCTTAAGGTCGCGGGAGCGCTGGCGCTCACCTCTCAGGGTATCTCCTTCTTTAACGCGGGTACAGAATTCGCCCGTACAAAGCAGGGACAGGCTAACTCCTACAACTCTCCCGACTATATCACGAGCGGCGAAAGCCGTGTAGCTGTTAATATGCTCGACTGGAAACGCGCTCAGACATATAAGGAAGTAGTAGACTACTACAAGGGACTGCGTCAGATCAACGAGGTTTATTCCGCGTTTAACGACGACACCAACACCGCCGCGAGCACAATGCAGTTCAAAAGCCAGAGCGGCACATTCATCGCTTATACAATCAACAACAACAAGTCAGGAGAGTGGGGCAAGGTAGCCGTACTCCTCAACAGCGGCAGCTCGGCGGCGTCAGCTAACTTGAGCGGCAGCTGGACGGTAGTAGCCAACGACAAGAAGGCGGGCATCACAGCGCTCGGTAATTGCTCGGGCTCATATTCCGTTCCCGCGAACTCAGCGGCTATCCTCGTTGAGAGTTCCTCCTTCAATAACTTAAAGACTGAGTTCAAATACGGTACTCTTACCACAAACCACCACGTAAACGGCAAGATTACCACAACAAAGGCTTACTACAGAATCGGTACAAAGTACACGGCTCTTAAGGACGAAAGCCTGCTCAACAACTACACGGTAAGAACAGAGGGCACAGCTTCGGGTACATTCTCGGGCGACACGACCGTAGATTTCTACTACGAGCCCAACGGAAAGACCTTCGGCAACCTCACCGTTAAGTATCTCGACCAGAACAACAAGCAGCTCACTCCCGATATGGTATACACACTCGAGAAGGGCGAAAAATATTCGATCCCCGTATGCGCTATCCAGAGCTATCAGCTCGATACCACCAAGTACCCCTCGGGCACAACGGGCACATTCGACGGAAACGCTAAGACTATTACATTTAAGTATAAGCCTCTCGCTTCCCAGCAGACAATAGTTCATTACCACAAGACAAACAACTGGACAGTAGTTACCTGCTACGCTTACACCGACGACGGACAGGAGCCTAACGGTTCATGGTCAAAGAACCCCGCTATGAAGGCTGACACCTCCAAGGGCTCAGGCTGGTACACCTGTACTCTTAACGTTCCCGCGTGTCGTGTAATGTTCCACCCCAAGTCAGGCGAGGGACAGGAACCGGGACAGAACGAGCCCGGTTACGCGGTAGGCGGCGAGTGCTTTATCGACAACGGCGTAGTGACCTACGAGTCCACGATAACTGTTTCGTATATTGATATCGACACAGGTAAACAGCTCAAGGCTGATTCTTCCACGACAGCGGTTAAGAAGAACACAGACCAGTACACAACTAAGGGCGACGATACCCTCGGCAAGCTCGTAGAAGACCCCGCCAACAAGGACGGCTTCTATCAGCCCGGTGTTACAAACGTTGTTTACCTCTACAGAACAAAGGAAGAGCCTCCCACAGAAGCTCCCACAGAAGCTCCCACAACCGCTCCCGTAACGACTCCCGTAACAACTCCCGAGCCTTCAACTCCCGCGGGCGGCAGTGAAACGACAGTTCCTGTCGTTACGGAAACTCCCGCGGCGGGCGACAGCAATATCCTGGGCGACTCCAACTGCGATACCTTCGTTAACATCAAGGACGTAACATATATCCAGCAGTTCCTCGTTAACCTCACGTTCTTCGACGCGAGAAGTATCAGGAATTCCGACGCTGACGGCAACGGTATTGTTAACATCAGGGACGCTTCCCTGATCCAGAGATGGATCGCGAAGATTCCCGTAGACTATCCTATCGGACAGCCCGTTAAGGACGTTGTTGTTGTTCCGACAACAGCCGCTCCCGTTGTTACCGAAGCTCCCAAAACAGAAGCTCCGACTCAGGCTCCCGATCCCGAGACAGATCCTGTTCCCGTAACAGACCCCGAGCCCGAGACCGACCCCGAGCCCGAGACAGATCCGATTATTCCCGAAACGAAGACTGTTCTTTTCTCCAACAACCAGCATTGGGACGGACAGATTTACTGCTACTACTGGAATGAGGGTGAATCACCCGAGTGGCCCGGTGAAGCTATGAGCGAAGCGGGAATTAACGATTACGGCGAAGGCCAGTGGAGCATTGATATCCCTGTCGGCGTTAACGTAATCTTTACGAACGGCACAGCCCAGACCGCCGACGCGGTATTCACAGGCGCTGAAACAGGCTTCTTCCCCGCATATCCCGTAGTTCAGAACGAACAGGGACACTACGCGGTAGATTCCTGGTAATATCAAGAAAGCGCGCGCGAACAGCGCGTCCGCTTTCGGATAGCTATTGCTCGTGCGCGCGCAGCGAGCAACTGAGCAAGCAATACAAATATTTTTTGTGATAGGAGTCAGTTAAAATGATAGCTGTTTTAGGTCACCGACTTGAATATTTATACATTTTTGAGTGATTTCCTATCACAAAACAAAATCGACTTTGAGCCGTCGCGCTATGCGGCGGCTCAGTTCGCGTTTGAGCGGAATTAAGGTTAGCGCGGACTGTTAATAATGCGCAATTCGCAATGCGCAATTCGTAATTAAATGTCGGGCAGACAGCGCGGATTAGTGAGAAAGCTCGGTGTCCCGACCATATTTATATGCAAGCTCCGCTTGCACAGCATATAGATTCGGTCGGGCATAGAAGGTTATTATTATATCAATCTTTCTTCTCGACCTTCCCTTTGCCCTTAGCCCTTTGCCCTTAGCCCTGAATTATTAATTCTGTCGGGAATTTGAGTTTATTTTTTATCAACCTTTCTTCTCGACATTCCCTTTGCCCTGAGCCCTGAGCCCTTTACCCTAAATTATTAATTCGGTCGGGCAAAGAAGGTTATTTTTATATTAACCTTTCTTCTCGACCTTCCCTGTGCCCTTAGCCCTTTGCCCTTAGCCCTGAATTATTAATTCTGTCGGGAATTGAACGAGGGCATTGTTGAGGACACCACCAAAAAGAACTCAAACGGAGGCTGGCTGTTCGAAACAGGCAAGGGCGACTGCACCTTAAAAGCCACGGGAGGATATTATACCTTTACCTTTAACACCGTAAACCATAAGGTCAATATCTACTACTCTGTATCAGACCCCTACGCCACAGAACCGCCCGAGGTCCCGACAACCGAAAAGCCCACGGAGTCCGTAACGGAAAAGCCTACCGAAAAACCGACGGAACCCGCGACGGACAAGCCTACGGAAAAGCCTACAGAACCCGTAACGGAAAAGCCTACCGAAAAATCTACCGAAGCCGTAACGAGTACAACCACTACATCTACTCCTACACGGTCGATACGGCTAAGTACCAGAGTATTATTTTTAACAACGGAACAGAGCAGACAAAGGATATAAGCCTTACGACGGATAAGGTCTGCTATTATCCGAACTCCGATTCCTCGCCTTATACCGTAAGCTCGTACCCGTTCAAGGACAGCTACATCATCGGACAATAGAATATCGCTTCAAAGCGGCTCAGGGCTGAAACGTCCTTGAGCCGTTTTTTTAGTCAATCACCATAAGCTCCTCAAGGTTGTAGCTTCGTTCGGTAACAATTTCTCCAAATCCGTTTCTTTTCGGATAATTATTATTATTTTTATAATTATTATTATATTTATTATTATTATAATTATTATTATTGGTAGAAGTTTTTTCCGTTGGGGTAGAAGTTTTTTCCGTTGGGGTAGAAGATTTTTCCATAGGGGTAGAAGTTTTTTTCATAGGGGTAGAAGTTTTTTCCATAGGGGTGGAAGAATTTTCCATAGGGGTGGAAGAAAATTCCTGTGGGGCAGAAAAAACATCAGCCCCCGTTTTTTCGATCAACAGCTCTCTGTTCAGGCTGATAAGGCGGTTTCGGCTTTCCGAAAAATCGGCTTTTAAAAATCCCTTTTCGATAAGGCTTCGGATTGTTTTACTGATAGTTCTCTCCGAGGTGTTGAATAAATCGGCGAGAAAGTTGTTGGAAGCGTAACACTTGTCGCCGTTTTTTATAAAGCTAATTACAAGCGATAGGATAAGCTTTTCCGTCGTGTTGAGTTCACGGGATTTGAGAATCGAGTACGGAACCGCTAAATATGTACTTTTCATATAAAAACTCCTTTCACCTATAAATACAAAAAAAGAGAAAATTGCGTATTATTACGCAACTTTTCAAAATTTTTCACAAAAAATATTTTTCCCGAATAGAAATAATATTTCATTTGGGTAATTCTTTTAAGAAAAAATAATCATAATTTAATTTTCCACGGCGGAAAATAACAATTTTTTAACATCTTTTGTAACAATCGGAACAAAAATTACAAAACTCTGATTTATCATATACAAGTTAACCAAATAATGGTTACATTTTCCGAAAATGTCTTGACTTTACGGGTGTTTTGGAGTATCATTCTAATTGGATGAAATTGTGGTGTTAAATTTGGGTTACCACAACCGCTTGTGCCTTTTTAACAATCTTGTAACTTTTATGAATGAATTGGAAGGTATGTTACACGATAAAAAGCGCATAAGATAATCAGTAAAGAATTTTACTTTTGCGTTGGTAAAGCTGTTTACCATTTGCGATTTTTGGAAATTGGAGTGTGCCACGTTGGAAAAATATGTAATTAACGGCGGCAACGTGCTTGATGGCGAAGTTGTCATCAGCGGAGCTAAGAACGCGGCGGTTGCTATTATTCCCGCTGTAATCCTTTGCGACGAGCCTTGCCGTATTGAGAATATACCTAATATCAGCGACGTTACCCTTATCGGAAGAATCCTTCAGGAAATGGGCGCTGAGGTCAAGAGAATAAACAAGAGTACTTTATATATAAATCCCGCTAAAATCAATTCCTGTCAGGCTACGTCTGATTTGGTAAGGGGTATGAGAGCTTCGTATTATCTGCTCGGAGCGCTGCTCGGAAGAAGCCACCAGGCGAGAGTTTGTCTGCCCGGAGGCTGTAATTTCGGCGCCAGACCTATTGATTTACACCTCAAGGGCTTTGCCGCTATGGGCGCTCGTCACGAGCTCGTTAACGGCGCTATTATCGACGTTAAGTCCGATTCAAGACTTAAGGGAAGCCATATTTACCTTGACTTCGCTTCCGTAGGCGCTACTATCAACATTATGCTCGCGGCTGTCAAGGCTGAGGGCAAGACCATAATCGAGAACGCCGCCAGAGAGCCTCATATCGTTGACCTCGCGAACTTTTTGAACTCTATGGGAGCTCAGATAAGAGGCGCGGGTACCGACACAATTAAAATCCGCGGAGTAGATTTCCTCCACGGCGTAACATATTCGATTATTCCCGACCAGATCGAAGCGGGCACATATATGTGCGCGGCGGCGGCGACAAGGGGCAGAGTTCTCGTTACAAACGTAACTCCCAAGCACCTTGAGTCCATTACCGCCAAGCTTCGTGAAATCGGTTGTGAAATCAGAGAATTTGACGAGGCGGTGCTCGTAGACGCCACACAGCGTCCTCTGAACCGCTGTAACATTAAGACAATGCCTCATCCGGGCTTCCCGACAGACTGCCAGCCTCAGTTCGCTACGCTGCTCTGTACGGTGGAAGGCACGAGTATCATAAACGAGAGCGTTTGGGATAACCGTTACCAGTACGTTTCCGAGCTCACCTTAATGGGCGCTCATATCTCCGTTGAGGGCAGACTCGCTATTATCGAGGGCGGCTCTAAGCTTACGGCGGCTCCCGTAAAGGCTACCGACCTCAGAGCGGGCGCGGCTATGGTTATCGCGGGCTTATGCGCTCAGGGTACGACTGAGGTAAGCTCAATCCAGTATATCGAGCGCGGATATGAGGACATTATAGAAAAGCTCACAAAGCTCGGCGCTGACATCAAAAAGGTTTATTACGACCACAGAACAGACCGCTCGTTAAGAGCGTAACAGAATAACAGAAAGCTCCCTGAAAAGGGAGCTTTTTTGATTAATACTTTATTAAAGTTTTATTAAATCCTTCACAACTTCCGAGGCGATTATCAGTCCCGCGACGGAGGGGGTGAACGCCGAGCTTGCGGGAGCTTTTTTTCGTTCGTTATTATCGCTTTGGTACATAGGGGAAAGGGGCTTTTCCTTTGAGTAAACGACCTTGAGATTTTTTATACCGCGTTTTCGAAGCTCTGAGCGCATAACTCTAGCGAGAGGGCAGACGGACGTTTCGTAAATATCCGCGACCTCGAACATCGCGGGGCTGAGCTTGTTGCCCGCTCCCATTGAACTAATAATCGGGGTGCCCGCTTTTTCGGCGTTTACTATCAGCTCGATTTTGCCCGTTATGGTGTCTATGGCGTCCACAATATAATCGTACCGCGTGAAGTCGAAGCTTTCTGACGTTTCGGGAGTATAGAATACAGCGTGCTTATTTAGCTTTAAATCGGGGTTTATGTCGAGAAATCTTTCCTCGGCGACATCGACCTTCAGCTTGCCTAAGGTGCTGTGAAGCGCGATAATCTGGCGGTTGAGATTGGAGAGAGCCACGGCGTCGTTGTCTATTATATCAAGAGCCCCCACGCCGCTTCTGACGAGCGCTTCGGCGGTGAAGCCTCCTACGCCTCCTATTCCGAAAACGGCGACTGAGGAGCGTTTAAGCTTGTCTACAGCGTCTTTACCGAGCAACATCTCGATTCGTTCAAATTGGTTTTCCATAATAACACACCCCCAGAGTTTAATTATACTATTGTTGGGAGGTAATTACAAGGGGGGAAGGTTGGGCAGTATTATTAATTCGCAATGCGCATTGCGAATTCTTAAAAAAACTCGGCTTCCTCGGAAGCCGATGTTTTTTGTCTATTCTTACTGTTCAAAGAACTTGTCGTGAATTGCCGTTACCGCTCTGTCCGCGTCTTTCTTGTTGATGAGTACGCTTACCTTGATCTCTGATGTAGCGATCATCTGGATGTTGATCTGAGCGTCATAGAGCGCCTCGAACATCTTTGTGGCTACGCCCGCGTGGCTTTCCATACCCGCGCCTACGATAGAGATTTTCGCTACCTCTGTGCTGATGAAGGTGTTTTTGGCGTCGATATTGTCGGCGTAATCCTTAACGATAGCCTCGGCGTCAGCCGCTCTGTCCTTGGGGATAGTAAAGGAAATATCCTTCTTGCCGTTGTGGCCGATCGACTGAAGAATGATGTCTACGTTGATGTTCTTTGAGGACAGCTTCGAGAACAGCTTGAACGCGAAGCCCGGCTCGTCGGGAACGCCTACGATTGAAATTCTTGCTATATCCGTGTCCTTAGCGACACCGCTTATTAACATTTTCTCCATTTTAACTTTCTCCTTTACTATAGTGCCCTTAGCCTTCACAAGACTGGAAAGAACCTCGAGCTCGATGTTATATTTTTTTGCCATTTCCACGCTTCGGTTGTTGAGAACCTGAGCGCCCAGAGTCGCGAGCTCAAGCATCTCGTCGTAGGAAATCTCTTTTAATTTTTTTGCGTTAGGAACGATTCTCGGGTCGGCTGTGTATACGCCCTCAACGTCGGTGTAAATCTGGCACAAATCAGCGTGCATAGCCGCCGCGATAGCGACAGCGGAGGTGTCCGAGCCGCCGCGTCCGAGAGTTGTGATATCGTCGTAACGCGAAAGTCCCTGGAAGCCCGCCACGATTACGATACGTTTTTTGTCGAGCTCCTTGCGGATACGGTTGGGGATAACTCTCTTGATACGCGCCGAGGTGTGAGCCGAGCTTGTCTGGAAGCCAGCCTGCCAGCCTAAGAGCGAAACTACGGGATATCCGAGCTTCTCGATAGCCATAGCGAGTAAGGAAATACTTATCTGCTCACCCGCTGATACGAGCATATCGCGCTCTCTTTTCGAGGCGTTCGGGTTAATTTCGTTTCCTTTGGCGATAAGGTCGTCGGTCGTGTCGCCCTGAGCCGATACAACGACAACGATATCGTTGCCTTCATCGTAGGTTTCCGTTACGATATTCGCCACGTTGAACACACGCTCGGCGTTCGCGACGGAGCTTCCTCCGAATTTCTGAACAATTAAACTCATTTTTTTACTCCTTTAAATTACCTATTTAACAAATGTATATTAGAAATCGCTTATTCTGATTTTGGAGAGGACTTTTACGCCTTTTCTCTCCAGAGCCGCGATATTGCTTTCGATTTTCTCGACGGTCATAAGGTCTGTGGCTACGGCGAGCTCGTCGTCACTGCCGATAACGTAAACCTCTCCGAACAGCTCGTTGATCGTATCAAGCGCGTCGGGGCTGTCAACTCTGAGATACATTCTTGTTCTCGATTCATTATATGGCAGAACGCTTTCGTTGTTGCTGTCCGCCCAGAAAATATATTTTCTTTCCTTGAGGTGGTGACAGCTGTCAACGATATCCGCCACGACGGCTGAGGCTGTCGGCAGAGAGCCCGCGCCTTTTCCGTAGAACAGCACGTCGTCGGTGCAGTCGCCGCGAACCATAATGCCGTTGAACTCGTTGCTGATACTCGAGAACTGGCTCTTTTCGCTCACGAACATCGGCGCTACGAATATGTCGATTTTGCCGTTGTCGAGGAGCTTGACATCGCCGATAAGCTTGATTTTACACTTGTACTCGGCAGCGTAAGCCACATCTCTGAGGGTGATTTTTGTGATTCCCTCGGTGTGGATATTGTCGGGATAAATGTGCTTGCCGTAGGCGAGAGAAGCGAGAATACAAATCTTTCTGCACGCGTCGTGTCCCTCGACGTCAGCCTCGGGGTTTCTCTCGGCGAAGCCTAAGTCCTGAGCAAGCTTTAACGCCGCGTCGAACTCCATACCCTCGTCAATCATTTTGGTGAGGATAAAGTTTGTTGTGCCGTTTAAAATACCCGCAATCTCCTTTACGTTGTTAGCTACCAAGCACTGAACGAGGGGACGGAGAATCGGAATACCGCCGCCTACGGACGCCTCGAAGAAGAAGTTCGAGTTATTGGCTTTCGCTATCTGGATAAGCTCGGCGCCCTTTGCCGCCACTAATTCCTTGTTGGACGTAACGACGCTTTTGCCCGCCTTCAGAAGCTCCTTTGTGAAGTCGTAAGCGGGATGAATACCGCCCATAACCTCGGCTACGACTCTGATTTCAGCGTCGTTTAAGATGTCGTTGAAATCCTTTGTGAAGCGGTCTGCGAGAGGGGAGTCGGGGAACTCGCGCAAATCGAGAATCCTCTTTATGTAAATATCCTCTCCAAGACTTTCAAAAAGCTTTTTTCTGTGAGTCGTTAATATATTCGCGACACCTGAGCCAACCACTCCGTGTCCCATTATTGCAACCTGTACCATTTTATTCCACCCTTTCAGAATTCTTGTTATTCATTAGCCGCGTCAACTTCCTCAGCGCCTTCCTCATCAGAACCGCCGTTTGAGTTTCCGCCGCCCGAGCCGCCGTTTGAGCTGCCGCCCGAGTTGCCGCTGTTTGAGCTTCCGCCGTTTGAGCTTCCGCCCGAGCCGCCGCCGTCGTCGTCATCGTCGTCGTCCTCGTCGCCGCCGCTGTCCTCGTCATCGTCGTCGTCGCTTGAGCCGCCCGAGTTTGAGCTTCCTGAGCCGCCGTTGTAGCTGTAGCTGTTCTCGGCGTAATAGTCGGCGTAGCTTGAGCTTGTTTTCGGCAGATGCTTCTCGGTGTAGTAGCCGACATACCTGCCGTCCGTGGCGTTTTTAACGTTGTAAACCGTGCCGCTCGAGGAGCTGTAATTCGCCTTTATAATAGTCGAGGGCTTTGTGTATTCCTTCTTCTTTTTGCCCTCGAGATAATGTCCCATAACGTCGCCGAAAAGCGTCGTCGCGGTTCGCTGTCCCGTGCCCGAGATAGTTCTGGGCTTGTCGAAGCCCGTCCATACCGCCATAGAAGCGTAGGGGCTTAAGCCGCAGTACCAGGAGTCCTTGTCGGCGTCGGTAGTACCTGTTTTTCCGATAATGTCCCAGCCCTCAACTCTCGCGTAGTGCGCGTTGGTGTGAGCGCAGTAGGTCATATTGTAGTGGAGCAGCCTGTTCATAATGTACGCGGTGCTCGGCGAGTAAGAGGTTTTCGGGATAACGTCGCGGTTGTCGATAATAACGTTGCCCTCTGAGTCGGTCACGTAGTAGTAGGTGAAGGGCTTGAAGTATTTTCCGCCGTTGCCCATATAGGTGAACGCCGCCGCCATTTCTCTGACGGTGACACCGCCCGTAAGACCTCCGATAGAAAGTCCGCCGACGTTCGTTCTGTCCTTGATGTCGAGGTGCTCGAAGCCCTGCAGTGTTACGACCTGGTTATAAGCCGCCTGCGGGGTTATCATATTCATAACCTGAGCGGCTGTGGCGTTAGCCGACCACTCAATGGCGTCGGGAAGAAGCATTCCGCCCTTGTAGCTTCTGTACCAGTTGTTGGGGCCCGCTACGTATTGTCCGTTTACGACCTTGTACTTGGGCAGAGGCTCGTCCTTTACGACCGAGCTGTATGTGAGCTTGCCTCTTTCTATAGCGTAGGAGTAAACGACTACGGGCTTGATTGACGAACCTGGCTGTAAAGCCGACTGCGTCGCTCTGTCGAACACGAGGTTTTTCGTCTTTTCCTGCGACGAGCCCGTTGTGGCTATTACCGCGCCGTCCATACCTATCAAGGTCGCGGCGCACTGCATTCCGTCGTCGTAGCTTGTGTTTATATTCTTGGCGGCGTTCTCGAGATAGGTCTGAGTTTCCTGGTCCATAGCCGAGTAAATCTTAAGTCCCTCGGTAAAGATTTTGTTCGAGGCCGCTTTTTCGCTTATGTTGTAGTAGGTGGCGAGGTCAGACTGCAAATCGCGCTGGAGCTCGTCCATATACCAGTTCTGGATTTTACTTCCGATATTCTTTTTGTTGCTCTTTTTGAATCCGACGAATTTCATTTTATCGGATTCCTTCATCGCTTGGTCGTAAACTTCCTTGGTGATTATTTTCTGGTCGTACATCTCGTTGAGCACGAGGTCGCGGCGTTTTTTATTGTTTTCGGGGTGATAAAGCGGGTTGTACTTGCTGGGGTTCTGGGTGATACCCGCGATAGCCGCGCATTCAGCGAGAGAGCATTTTTGTATATCCTTGCCGAAATAGAGGTTAGCCGCGGACTGAACGCCCTGACAGTTGCTTCCGTAGTTTACGACGTTTAAGTACGCTTCTAAAATCTCGTCCTTCGTGTACTCGGTCTCGAGCTTTAAGGCTTTTATGATTTCCCTGAGCTTTCGGTTCAGCGAAACCTCGTTGTCGTCGGATATGTTCTTTATGAGCTGTTGAGTCAGGGTAGAGCCGCCGTAGCTTGAATCTCCGCTGGTGAGGTGGAGGATAGCTCCGAAGGTACGGTTCATATCCACGCCGTGGTGGTCGAAGAAACGCTTGTCCTCAATCGCTACCTGAGCCTTCTTCATATTATCGGGAATGTCGTTGAAGTTTACCCACACTCTGTTCTCCGAGGAATAAAGCGACTTGTACTTTTGGTACTTGCCCTTTTTGTTCTTGACGTAGATAAAGCTCGTCTGGTTTATGGATTTGGCTCGAAGGTTGATTCCTGTGGGCTCAGCCGCGATTTTCGCCACGTAAATCGACAGCGATATACCGACGATACCTCCCGCGAATACGAGCACCATAAAAATCGTGAAGAAAAATCTTCCGAGCGCCTTAAGGCTTCTTTTAGCGCCGCTTTCGTGGTCGGGGCCTTTCGTTTTTCTATTTGTAAATTTACTTATATCTGTTTCACGCATAGGAATACTCCTTGTTCAAAACTATCTTTATTTCTTTAATGAATCTGATTTTTTGCAAACTTACACACTATACCACTTCATTTTAACATAAAATGAAAAAAAAATAAACCTTTTATACGGATTTTCTTTTCATTATATAGAGATTTTTTTGAGCGTATATATATAAATTGTATGAATATTACCGATAAATCGGGAAAAACTAACGGTAATATCAATACTCGGGAAGTGTAAATATGAAAAAGCTTATACTGATTACGGGCGTTATAGTGTACAGTCTTTTCGCCGTCGCTATGATTATCGACTCGAGCGCGGGAAAAAGCTCGTTTGATACGGTGATGTATGAAACCTACTCGACCGAACCCGCCCCGAAAAGCGAGCCCTCAAAGCTCTACGTCGTAAAAGTTTTGGACGGAAAGGTAGCCGTCGCCGACGGCGCGACGGGGAAAATCATCAAAAAAACCGACACGACCGTTTCGATTCTCCCCAAGGGCGATCAGAAAATGCTCAAAAAGGGGATAGCCGTAAGCGACGAAAAACAGCTCAGGCTTCTGCTGGAGGATTATTGCAGCTAAAGCTTTACGCTCTGTTTGAGGCTGTACGGCTTTAGGCGCGCTCTTTTGAACAAAAACACTCTTTTGCTTAAAAATACCATTTTTATCATTGACTATTTTAACCACATATAGTAAAATTATAAAGAATAAGGTTTAATGTGAGGTACTATGAGTTCCCGCGTTTTATAAGAACCTTATACTAAACTCAAATAAAAGACAGACATTCTTCGCGGTCTGTTTTCCGTGAATCCTTGTCCGATTTTATCTGAGATCAGTATTAATGTTTTTGCAAAGGGTGATACATATTGATTTCGACCGTAATTAATGAAGAATTAAAAATAAAATACCCCATTTTTCAGGGCGGTATGGCTTGGGTAGCGGACGCTTCACTGGCGGCGGGAGTAAGTAACGCGGGAGGTTTGGGACTTATAGCGGCTATGAACTCCAACGGCGAGCAGCTCAGAGCGGAGATTAAGAAGTGCAAGGAGCTTACCGACAAGCCCTTCGGCGTAAACATTATGCTTATGAGCCCGTTTGCCGACGAAGTCGCCGACGTTGTAGTCGAGGAAGGCGTTAAGGTCGTTACGACAGGCGCGGGCAACCCCGGAAAATATATGGACAAGTGGATACAGGCGGGTATAAAGGTGATTCCCGTAGTACCCTCTACGGCTCTCGCGAGAAGAATGGAGAAGCTCGGCGCTTTCGCGGTTATCGCCGAAGGCGGAGAGAGCGGCGGACACGTGGGCGACCTCACCACAATGGCGCTCGTGCCCCAGGTAGTGGACGCGGTGAATATCCCCGTTATAGCGGCGGGCGGTATCGCGGACGGACGCCAGCTCGCGGCCTGCTTAATGCTCGGAGCTGTGGGCGTTCAGGTCGGCACGCGTTTTCTTGTGGCTAAAGAATGTACGATAGCTCAGGAATACAAGGACAAGATTTTAAAAGCCAAGGATATAGATACCGTAGTTACGGGCAAGCGTCTGGGACATCCCGTGCGCTGTATCAAGAGCGGCTATACACGCGAATACACAAAAATGGAGTACGACTCAAGCACATACTCCGACGACGAGCTCGAGGCTAAGGGCGCTGGCGTTCTCAGACTCGCGGCGCGTGAGGGCGACGTTAAAAACGGCTGTGTGCTCGCGGGACAGGTTGCGTCTATGGTAACTAAGGAAGAACCCGCCAAGGATATTATCGAGGACCTCTTTACAAAGGCGGAGGAAGTTTTAGGCGGTGCGTTAAAATGGGTAAAATAGCGTTAGTTTTTTCGGGACAGGGCGCTCAGTACCCGGGTATGGGCAAGGAGCTTTACGACAATTCTCCCGCGGCCAAGGCGGTGTTCGATATGGCGGACTCCGTGAGAGAGGGCACTTCAAGACAGTGCTTCGAGGGAACCAAAGAGGAGCTCTGCTCAACGGTAAATACCCAGCCGTGCGTGTTCGCGGCGGATCTGGCGGCGGCGAGAGCCGTAGCCGAAAAGGGGATAAAGCCTGATTATTTAGCGGGCTTTTCTCTCGGAGAAATCGCGGCTCTGGCGTTTTCGGGAATGCTTTCCGATGAGGAGGCGTTCAGGCTCGTGTGCAAAAGAGGCGAGCTTATGAACGAGGCGGCTGAGAAAAACAAGGGCGCTATGCTCGCGGTGATGAAGCTTCCCGCCGATAAAATCGAGGAAATCTGCTTGAAATTCGAGAATACATATCCCGTGAATTACAACAGCCCCGCTCAGACGGTAGTGGCGACTAAGGAAGAAAACGTCGACGCGCTTATAGAGGAGTTTTCCGCCGTAAAGGGCAGAGCCAAGCGACTTTCGGTAAGCGGAGCGTTCCACTCTCCGTTTATGTCCGAGGCGGCTGAGGGGCTTATGGAATATATGAAATCCGTTGAGTTCAAAGCTCCCGAGATCCCCGTGTACTCAAACTACACCGCGAAGCCCTACGAGGGCGATTACAAGGCGCTGATAAAGGCTCAGGTGGAGAATCCCGTGCGCTGGCAGACTATCGTCGAGAATCTCGCGAGTCAGGGCGTGGACACGATAATCGAGGTCGGCGTGGGCAAAACCCTCACCGCTCTTACAGGAAGAATAAATAAGGATATTAAGGCTGTAAAGGTCGAGAATCTTTCCGACTTAGAGGCGCTGAAAGTATAAGCGTCGTCTGATTGAAAGGAGAAAATTATGGATTTAAAGGATAAGGTTGCCCTCGTTACGGGCGGATACAGCGGAATCGGCCGCTGCGTAAGCGAAAAGCTCGCTTCTCTGGGAGCGAACGTAGCTCTCGTCGGACTCGGCTCCGAGGACGACAAAAACGCCGCTTTGAGCGCTGTCGAGGCGCTGGGCGTTAAGGCTAAGGCTTACGACTGCGACGTAAGCGATTTCTCGGCGGGCGAAGCGGTAGTAAAGGAAATTATCGCCGAGTTCGGCAAAATCGATATTTTAGTCAACAACGCGGGAATCACGCGCGACAAGCTTATGCTCAATATGGCGGAGAGTGATTTCGACGCGGTTATAAACGTAAACTTAAAGGGTGTTTTCAATATGACAAAGCACCTCTACAAGCCCTTTATGCGCCAGAGAAGCGGACGTATCGTTAATATGGCGTCTATCGTAGGAATTAACGGAAACGCGGGCCAGGCTAACTATTCCGCCTCAAAGGCGGGCGTAATAGGACTTACAAAGTCCGTAGCGAGAGAGCTCGCGGCGAGAGGCGTTACGGTAAACGCCGTAGCCCCGGGTTACATCGACACGCCTATGACTCAGGCGCTTTCCGACAAGGTCAAAGAGGAGATTTCCGCTTCTATTCCGATGAAGCGCAGAGGACTTCCCGAGGACGTAGCGAACGTTGTGGCGTTTTTGTGCAGCGATATGGCGTCCTACGTTACTGGCGAGGTTATAAGGGTTGACGGCGGAATCGCGATGTGATTTCAGAAGGCTTTCCGCTTGAATAATTAAGAAAGGCAAAAATTATGAGACGAGTAGTTGTTACAGGCGTAGGCGCTGTTACACCTGTCGGAAACGACGTTCCGACAATGTGGAAAAATATGCTTGACGGCGTTTGCGGAATTGATAAAATAAAAAAATTTGATACTGATAATC
This sequence comes from uncultured Ruminococcus sp., assembly GCA_902797225.1. Lineage (GTDB taxonomy): Bacteria > Bacillota > Clostridia > Oscillospirales > Acutalibacteraceae > Ruminococcoides. The sequence goes on from CADBSD010000029.1 coordinate 18,236, forward strand.
TCGCGGTAAAAATCGCGGGCGAGGTTAAGGATTTCGACCCCACGACGGTTGTAGAGAAGCGCGAGCTCAGAAAGACCGATATGTATACTATTTTCGCTTTAGCGGCTGCCGACGAGGCAGTAAAGGACAGCGGAATTATCGGAACGGTGGACGAGAAGCGTCTCGGCTCATATATCGGCGCGGGTATCGGCGGACTTTACTCCTTCGTTGAGAATACCCAGAACCTTATCGAAAAAGGGCCTCGTAAGGTAAGCCCCCATTTTATCCCCAAAATGATAGGAAATATCGCGACGGGACAGGTAGCTATCAGATATAAGGCGAAGGGCGTGAGCCTTTCGGTTATGTCAGCCTGCGCGACAGGCGCGAACTCCATAGGCGAGGCGTTCCACGCCGTAAAGGACGGCTACGCCGACGCGGTTATCGCGGGCGGCGCTGAGTATGTCGTACATCCGCTGACTATCGCGGGCTTTTCGAATATGAAGGCTCTCTCGACTACCGAGGACCCGAAAAAGGCGTCGATTCCCTTCGATATAAAGCGCAACGGCTTCGTAATGGGCGAGGGCGCGGGCGTGCTTATCCTCGAGGAATACGAGCACGCTAAGGCGAGAGGCGCTAAAATTTATGCCGAGCTTTCGGGCTACGGAAACACCTGCGACGCTCACCACGTTACCGCTCCCGAGCCGAACGGCGAGGGACTCGCTGAAGCCATAAGAGTAGGCTTTAAGGAAGCGGGCGTTACAGACGACGATACTATCTACCTGAACGCTCACGGAACATCAACTCCGATGAACGACAAAACCGAAACTATGGCGGTAAAAGCCGCTCTGGGCGAGAAGGCTTACGATATAAGCATAAGCTCCACAAAGTCTATGACAGGTCATATGCTCGGAGCTACGGGCGCTATAGAGGCTATAGTATCAGTTATGGCGCTTAAGGACGGTATGATCCCGCCGACGATCGGTACGGACGAGCTTGACCCCGAATGTGACCTCGACTATACTCTCGGAAAGGCTAAAAAGAGAGATTTGACAGTAGCGGCGAGCACAAACCTGGGCTTCGGCGGCCACGATACCTGTCTTGTATTCAAGAAGATATAACAAAACTGACAATATCCCCCGCCTCAATAGGCGGCGGACATTATCTAAATTCAGTGGCGGAATACAATCCCCCACTGAATTCGCAGTGCTACGCACTGCTTGCTTTGATAAAAGCAAAGCTTTGAACGGAGGATTTAATATGATTGATATAGAAACACTTAAACAGTATATTAAGGTGCTCGAGGACTGCTCTCTGGCTGAAATCGAAATCAGCGACGAGGAGGATTCTATCCGTCTGGCTAAGCCCACGGCGGACTCTCCCGTAGCGGTTCTGCCGCCCGCGGGCGTTCCCGCGGCGCCTGCAGCTTCGGCGGCACCCGCGGCACAGGCGGCTCCCACAGCTCCCGCTTCGGACGCTCAAACAATAAAAAGCCCTATGGTAGGCGTTTTCTACGCCGCTCCCTCTCCCGACAGACCGCCCTTCGTAAGCGTCGGCGATACCGTCGGCAAGGGCGACGTTGTGTGCATTATCGAGGCTATGAAGATTATGAACGAAATCACCGCCGATAAGAGCGGTACTATAACCGAAATCCTCGTCGAAAACGGCGACGTGGTAGAATACGACCAGCCTTTATTCAAAATCGGCTGAACAATGATTTGAGGTAGATTATGAATCAGGAAGAAATTAAAAAAATCATCCCTCACCGCGACAATATGCTGCTCGTACAGGAAGCTGAAAAGGTAGACGACGTCACATCACGCGGTAAGTACACGATAAGCGGCGACGAGTTCTTTTTAAAGGGACATTTTCCGGGTAATCCCGTAGTTCCCGGGGTTATTCTCTGTGAAATGATGGCTCAGTCAAGCTGCGTTATGCTCGCCGACAAATGCGCGGGCAAAACTCCTTACTTCACCAAAATGGACAACGTAAAATTCAAGGGTATGGTAAAGCCCGGCGATACGCTCGAGAGCGAATGTACCCTTACGAGAAGCCGCGGAAGCTTCTATTTTATCAGCGCCAAGGGCTATGTTAACGGAAAGCTCTGCGTAAGCGCCGATTTCAGCTTTGCATTAATGTAATCAGGTTTTGGATGTGAAATAAAAATGTTTAAAAAGATTTTAGTCGCTAACCGCGGCGAAATCGCGGTGCGTATTATCCGCGCGTGCCGTGAAATGGGTATTGATACCGTAGCGATTTACTCGACTGCCGACAAGGACGCTATGCACGTGCAAATGGCTGACGAGAGCTATTGCGTCGGCGGGGCGAAGGTAGCCGACAGCTATCTGAATATGCCCGCTATACTCACAGCGGCTCTGGAAAGCGGAGCTCAGGCTATCCACCCCGGGTACGGTCTGCTCTCCGAGAACGCTAAGTTCGTAAAGCTTTGCGAGGAGTGCAATATCGAGTTTATCGGGCCTACCTCCGAGATGATCAATCTGCTCGGCGACAAGGATATGGCGCGAAAAACAATGCGTCAGGCGGGCGTGCCCGTCACACCCGGTACGGACGTGCTCGAGGACGTACAATCGGCTAAAGCTTTAGCCGACGAGGTCGGCTACCCGCTGCTCATAAAAGCCCGCTCGGGAGGCGGCGGACGCGGTATCCGTCTGGTAAACACCCCCGAGGAATTTGAAACAGCTTATAATAACGCCTACGCCGAGGCTCAAGCGGCTTTCGGCGACGGAGCGTTGTACATAGAGAAGTTCTTAAAGCCCGTAAAGCATATCGAAATGCAGCTGCTCTGCGACAAGCACGGCAACGCGATTTGTCTCGGTGAGCGCGAGTGCTCGGTACAAAGACATAACCAGAAGCTTATTGAGGAGAGCCCGTCGCCGTCTGTTTCGGAAGAAACGAGAAGGGCGATGATGGACGCGGCGGTAAAAGCCGCCCACGCGGTGAACTACAACTCCGTAGGTACTGTCGAGTTCCTTTACGACAGTGAGGGCAACTTCTACTTTATGGAAATGAACACCAGACTCCAGGTTGAGCACGGCGTTACGGAAATGGTAACGGGTATGGATATAGTTCAGTGGCAGATAAGAGTAGCCGCGGGGGTAAAGCTTTCGCGTACTCAGGACCAGGTTTATTTCCACGGCCACGCTATCGAATGCCGAATCAACGCCGAGGACCCCGACAACAACTACCGCCCGTCCTGCGGAAAGGTAACGGCGCTTCACGTTCCCGGGGGCTCGTTCGTAAGATTCGACACCGCGCTTTCGCAGGATTACGTGATTCCGCCTTTTTACGATTCTATGATTGGTAAAATCATAGTACAGGGCAGAACGAGGGAGCTCGCTATACGCAAAATGAAAATGGCTCTCTGTGAGCTCAACGTCAAGGGCGTAAAAATCAACCGCGATTTGATGATAGACATTCTGTCCGACGAGGAATTCGTTGACGGAAGCTACACCACCGATTTTATGGAGACCTTTGAGAAAAGGAAAAATAATAAATAGCTTTGATTTAGAAAAGGATCAGTCCTATGGATTTATTTACTTTTATAAAACCTAAAAACGAGCTTGAAAAAAGCGACGAGGCAGACGTTAAAAAGCCTTTTGTCCCCGACGAAATGTGGGAAAAGTGTCCCGAGTGCGGAACGCTGCTTCTCACCACCGATATCGAGGAGAACCTTCGCGTCTGCTCCAAGTGTAACCACCATTTCCGACTGAACGCCCGCGAGCGCGTCAATATGGTTGCCGACAAGGACAGCTTTGTCGAAATGGACGCCGATATGGAGAGCAGGAATATTATCGACTTCCCCGACTACGACGAAAAGCTCGAGAAGAACAAGCTCAAAAGCGGGGAAAAGGAGAGCGTTATCTGCGGAACGTGCAAGCTCCACGGAATAGATACCGTAATCGTAAGTATGAACTCAGAGTTTATGATGGGCTCTATGGGTACGGTCACAGGCGATAAAATAACAAGAGCGTTCGAGTACGCCACCGAGCATATGCTTCCGATTATCGTGTTCACCGTTTCGGGAGGCGCGAGAATGCAGGAGGGCATACTCTCTCTTATGCAAATGGCGAAAACCTCGGGCGCTGTAAAAATGCACAGCGACGCGGGACTTCTGTATATTACGGTTCTGACAGACCCGACCTCGGGCGGAGTTACGGCTTCGTTCGCTATGGAGGGAGATATTATCCTCGCCGAGCCCAAGGCGCTTATAGCCTTCGCGGGGCCGCGCGTTATCGAGCAGACTATCCGCCAGAAGCTACCCAGAGATTTCCAGACCGCCGAGTTTGTTTTGCAGAAGGGTTTTGTGGATAAGGTTGTGGACAGGCGCCATTTAAAGGAAACGCTGTCGCACCTGCTTAAAATTCATAATTACGGGGAGGTTGAGCAGTAATGAGCGCATTTGAGAAAGTAGCTGCCGCCCGCAGTACAAAAAAGCTTACCGCTCTCGATTATATCAACGCGCTTTTTTCGGAGAGCTTTATCGAGCTTCACGGCGACCGTAACTACGGCGACGACAAGGCTGTAGTAGGCGGCGTGGGATTGCTCAACGATATGCCCGTCACCGTTATCGGGCTCGAGAAGGGCAGAAATACGCTGGAGCGTATGGAGCGCAATTTCGGCGCGGCTCACCCCGAGGGCTACAGAAAGGCTCTACGCCTTATGAAGCAGGCGGAAAAATTCCACCGTCCTATTCTCACCTTTGTTGATACCAGCGGCGCGTTCTGCGGTATCGGCGCTGAGGAGAGAGGTCAGGGACACGCCATAGCCACAAACCTTATGGAGATGATGGCGCTTAAAACCCCGATTCTTTCGATTTTTATCGGAGAAGGAGGCTCGGGCGGAGCTATAGCTCTCGCCGTAGCCGACGAGGTATGGATGATGGAAAACGCTGTTTACTCGGTAATTTCCCCCGAGGGCTGCGCGAGTATTCTGTGGAAGGACAGCTCCAGAGCCGCCGAGGCAGCGGAGTGCCTGAAGCTTACGGCGAACGATTTGTTTGAGCTCGGCGTTATTGAGCGTATCTTAAGAGAGCCCACAGTCGAGAACGGAAAAATGTTCGAGAGCTTAAAGCTCCTTATCTGCCGTACATTCGAGAAGAACCTCGCCGTAGACGGCGCTCAGCTTGCCAGAATGAGATATAACCGTTTCAGAAAAATAGGAGCTCAAAAGCCCGAATTAATAACTGAATGAAATTGATATTATGATAAAAAAAGAAATAGATTTTAACAAGCCTTTGTCCGAAGAACAAAAAGCTATGCTGGAAGCCTTAAAGAATAAATCGGATATTCCCGACGACGATTTTCCCGAGCTTAGCGCTGAACAACTGAGTCAATTCAAGCGTGTTTCAAAAGAGCGCAGAGAAGAACGCCGTAAACAAACCGTAACTTTGCGTTTATCTCCGCAGGCTTTGAAAAAGGCGAGATCTCTTGGTAAAGGTTATACCTCTGTTCTGAGCAGAATTCTTGAAAACGCTTTGAATGATAACGAAATAATAAAACGCAGTTTATAATTAAATGAATAAAAAAACCGCCTCAAGCCTATAATAGGTTTGAGGTGATTTATTTGCTTAGTTATTTGAATGATTTGCCCGAAAGCTTCAAGAAAGAATTGAGCGGAAATTTCTGCGCCATTAAGTACGTCCACAATCTGCCCGAAAAGAAACGCAAGAAGGTAATCGAGAAAGCCGCGCGTATGAACGAAACCGAGCTCAAAAACTACGTTCAGCATTTGGGAAATAATTATTGATTCGATTTAATTTTCCTTAAACGAATTATTCTTTTCTTGATTAAAACGCAAACCGACGGAATCAGCGCCGCTATTCCAATGAGCGCGCTGAGCCTGCCGAACATCAGCGTAAGGGCGCACGAGAGGGCGACGCCCAGGTGGAAATAAAGCAGAGTAAGCCCGAAAACACGTATTTTTGTTTTTCGGCTTTTGTCCTTGTCGATAATATACTCCAGAAGCGAGGTCATAAACTGGCGGTAGTTATTACTGGAGAAAATAGTCGAGCTCGAGTAGCCGTCTATGTACTCGAACGCCGTCCACTGAAACGCCGTCGCGAAGAAAATGGGGTAGAGGCTTATAAGCAGACTGGCGTTTTTCGGCATAAAAGCGAGAATTACGAAAGCGATAATATCTATAACAATACTTATAGCGTCCGAATGAAGCCTGAGCTTTTTCGGAATAATGACCGCCGCGCCGAATCCGAGGAAATACAACAGCGCGGCTATAATTCTGAGCAAAAGCGTCTCAAAATCACAATACACGAGGTTGTACACGATACTTATTAAGTTCAACGTCTGGGCGTTGCCGAACACCTCGCCGAGGTTACAAACCGCGAACCCGCCGAATATACCTCCGACAACAGACATATTGTAGTGCATAAAATTATTAGTCTTGATCTTCATACGGGTATTATACAACTTTATAATAAAAATGGCAAACGGGATTTCAGCAGGAAGCGGGAGACGCTCTGAGTTAGCGCGGATTTAGAAGAAAAGTCGGTGTCTTTTTGGAAAAGGGCAAAGGGCACAGGGCAAAGGGCAAAGGGAAGGTCGTGTAGATAGAGCGGGCTTAGAAAATACGTCGGTGTCCCGACCATATTTATATGCAAGCTCAGCTTGCGGAGCATATAGATTCGGTCGGGCAAAGAAGGTTATTTTTATATTAACCTTTCTTCTCGACCTTCCCTGTGCCCTTAGCCCTTAGCCCTTAGCCCTAAATTATTAATTCGGTCGGGCATAGAAGTTAATTGTTTTATCAATCTTTCTTCTCGACCACAGGCTTCCCGCTTCCCGCTTCCTGCTTCCAGCTTTTAAAAAAAGCGTGCATTTCG
>CADBSD010000030.1 GCA_902797225.1 uncultured Ruminococcus sp.
CTTGATATGCCCAGAGTATTCAACAAGGAACTCTACGATATCGCAAAAACAATTTCTATTTAAAATCTTTAAATTTAAGGCGCGATATATGAAAATATATTGCGCCTTGTTTTCTGGATGGGTTTGATATGGATAAAAAAGATATTTTATACTTCGGTTTAACTTTTGATAAATTTGATATTCTTGATTTTACCGATGATTTTTTCGCGGGGGTTCGCTCCAATTTCTTCAACAGTAACCTCGAAACTCAGGCTAACAGAAGCGTCCAGTATGTCGGAGAGGTTGAGTATTCCTTTGTTTACTGTATGGAAAAGAACAAACAGCTCAGCTGGAAGGTAAACAAGGACAAAAAAGTGTATCAGTATTCCGAGAAGGTTGATGAAAACACATACCGAGTTAATACCTACGATAAAAACGGCTTTATTTTCAAGAGGTTCTATTTTGATAACAGCCATAACTGGCTTAGAAGCGAGTATTTCTCAGTGAGCTCAAAGAAAGCCGAATATATTCTTTATCCTTCCAAGGTTGACGAAAAGGACGTAATCGTTAAAATTCATAATACCGAGGATTCTACGGTTGAGTCATATTTATATCCCAAAACAAAAATGCCCGAGGACGAGGATTATTCTGTTCTCGCGTTTACAGACAGAGGATTTTTGTTCTTTAATTCTGTTCCGAACAGTAAGTTTATCTCTAAAACCGTAATTAAAGACGACTCTGTTAATAATCTGGGCGGTTTTGATTTTGACAGCGTAGATTTTAATTTGCACAGAAACCTTAATTCTACCTTTGATATCTCAAAAACCGAGTATCTTACCGAATTAAACGGCAAACCGTATTTTAAAATCACTAATGATATTTATAACAAAGAGGAAGAAGCTCCCGCTCCTGTGGAGGAGGACGTAAAGATTTATGACTCTATACCCGAAAAAGAGCCTTCGGACGTCGTAATAAAGAGCAAGGGCGAGAATTACCGCTACTACGGCGAGCTTGACGACGCTAATAAGCGCTCGGGTTACGGCCGTACCGTTACACCCGAGGGTACCACAGCTTATGAGGGCGGCTACTACAACGATAAACGTAACGGCTTCGGAACATTCTATTTTAAAAACGGAAAGGTGAATTATGTCGGAAACTGGCGTGATAACCTTCGAAACGGTTTTGGCGTAGGATTCAGAGGCTCTGACGGTTCGTCGCATATCGGTAAATGGTTTGACAATATGCCGAACGGTATCGGCGCCAGATTTGATAAAAACGGAGATTTCCTTTTTCTCGGAAAATACATTAACGGTAAAAAACAGGGTAAAGGAATCACGCTTGACGACGACGGTTCGTTTGTAGTTTCAATTTTTGAAAATGACGAGGTTGTCGAATCATATAAAATTGACGACTTAATAAATAATAATAAGTAAAGTATAATTTTGTTTTTTATGTTAATAATAGCACAGGGTGATTATTTTGAAAAAATTGATTACGGCTGCTATTATTTCCGTTATCGCGCTTTCCTCGTTTACAGGTTGCGGAATGGTTCAGGATATGGCTGACGACGCTACTCAAATGGTAACTGACGCGTCGGACGCGGTTTCCGAGGCCGCTTCCGATATCGCCGCTGATACCAACGGAAAGGTAAACGATGACGACGGAATAATCGGTAACGACGACAAAGAAAATACAAATGATTAAAAGAGAACGGCTGAAGCTAATTAGAAGCTTAAGCCGTTCTCTTAGTTTTTAAAAGCAATTTTTATATAGCTTTTTCTAAATCTTTTTTCAGCCTTTTTATTATCTTTTTTTCAAGCCTTGATATGTATGACTGAGATATTCCGAGATAATCGGCTACCTCTTTTTGTGTATGCTCTTTCTTTCCGTTTAGACCGAAACGCAGCTCCATTATAAGCGTTTCTCTATCGTTAAGGTTTGAAACAGCGTTTAAAAGCAAATTGCGCTCTATTTCGTTTTCGATATTTCTGTTTATTATGTCGGGCTCTGAACCCAGAACGTCACACAATAAAAGCTCGTTGCCGTCCCAATCTGTATTAAGCGGTTCGTCAATACTTATTTCGTTTTTGAGCTGACTGCTTTTTCTTAAGAACATCAGAATTTCATTTTCTATACATCTCGACGCGTAAGTGGCGAGTTTTATTTTTTTGTCGGGTTTAAAGGTGTTGACCGCCTTTATAAGTCCGATTGTTCCGATAGAGATTAAATCCTCTATATTAGCGCCTGCCGTTTCGAACCTTTTAGCTATATATACCACGAGTCTCAGATTATGTACAATAAGCTTTTCTTTAAGCTTTTCGTTACCGTTTTTTATTTCATCAATAATTCTGAGCTCCTCATCCTTTGAAAGGGGAGGAGGCAGAGATTCGTTTCCGCCGATATAAAATACTTCGTCGTCGGTGATAATTAATCTGAGAATAAATCTTTTAATAGTTTTTAATATCATAATATCAGTCCTCAATTAAGTTTTCGGGAATAAGCCCTTTTATTTCCGCTTTAAATAAACCTTCGCAAAGTCCTATATAAACTTCTTCGTTAATAAATTTGTCGTCTATATAAACCTTATCCGCCTTATATCCCTCTAATATTCCCGTTCCTCCAAGACTGTTAAAGGGAATAAGCCGCATTTTCTTATTATTTAAACAATCCACTACATTTTTTTCGATTATTATTACCTTATCGCCTGAAAACGGCTCTTTTACATTACAGCCGCTGTCGGTTTTGCTTTTTATTTTATATTCTTTATCAGAAATATAAACTCTAAGATTATGTACGAGATTTGAACTCGCGTGATTTTTGAACAGCTTTTTGAAAACATAAAGAACAATGTAAATAACAAGCGTTAGAATAATCAGAAGAACAGGGCTTATATTAAAATAAACGGCGTTATTTATAATTACCATACCGTTCGGGTGAATCGCGTTGTAAAAGAATATCATAGCGCCCGTAAATAAAAACGAAACGACTATCATCACAGAGCAGGTTTTCAAAAATCTTATTTTGTTTTTATACCCGAATGATATTAGCGTCATAACTGCCGCTATTGCAGTGTCTAATAAAAAGTTAATCGGAAAATGATTAAACGGCAAAAAAGCGGTAAAACTAAATACAGCTCCCGAAAAAGCGCCTGTCAATAAACGATTGTACTTAGTGTTGCTGTGTATTATTCTTTTAACGCATAATAATAACGAATAATCAACAAACATATTTATAAAGAAAAATACATCGGCGTAAATCGTTTGCATTTAAATCACCCCTTTGAAAAGCGGGGTAAAAACTTTACCCTTTGTATTATCTCATTTATTATCCGTAAAGTGTGTCATAAAATGGGGGGAAGATAATGTTTGTTAGTGTCATATTCGGGGTATTTATAGGCTCGGTTATCGGAGTGGGAACAATGTCTTTGTTAAATTATTTCAGGAGGTAGTTATGGAAGAAAAAGAAGTAAAAAACGACAACAAAACCATTAAGCGGGACAGAACCTTTGTCGAGTTTCTGAACGATATTGTAGATAAGGTTCAGGTTTTTACCGACGATAAGCTTGATAAGCTCGAGGAAAAATTCAATAAATATACTATTGATTGAAATCTAAAAAAAGGGCAGACCATTTGGCCTGCCCGAAATTATTGTGTTTACATCTGAATGTTTCTTGTACCTGTAAATGTGAGCGCCAGCATACCTGAACCGACGTGTGTGCCGATTACGGGACCGATATCGAGAATTTCAACATCTTTTACAAGAGGTTTTATTCTCTTTTTGAGCTCCTTAGCTCCGTCGATATTATCCGCGTGAGCCACAAAAACTGTCTGTTTTCCGTAATCAAAGCCGTCTCTTTGCATTTTTTTGATAAGAGCGTCATAAACATTATTAGCGCCTCTTACTTTTCCGACGTTTACAAGCTTTCCTTCGTCGTCAAGACTTAAAACGGGTTTGATTTGTAAAGCTTTAGCGAATGTAGCCGTAACGGAAGAAATTCTGCCGCCGCGTTTTAAATGCTCTATATCATCAACCACAAACCAGTGGCAAACATTTAATTTTAACGACTCGGCGTACTTTTCCAGTTCATCCATATCAGGCTTATCGTCCTTGTATTTGTTAGCGACATAGTACATAAGAAGTCCCTGTCCTACTGACGCGCATTTGGAATCGATAATCGTTATTTTTCTGTTCGGATATTTTTCTTTTAAATCTCTCGCGGCAATTCTGCTTGTATTGTATGTACCGCTCAAGCCTGATGTGAAGCAGATATAAAGAATATCTTTACCTTTAGTCAGAAATTGCTCGAAATAATCTAAATATGAATTATAGCTTATTTGTGTAGTTTGTGATAGAATACCGTTCTTTAAGTTATCGTAGAATTCCTCGAGCGACATTTCCCTGCAATCGAGATAGTGGTTATATACGCGTTCTTCCATAAGAAAAACCATAGGCATAACCTCAAGTCCTGTTTTTTTAGCGAATTCCGCCGACAAATCACAGGTCGAGTCGGTCATAAGAATATAATCTCCGTATTTACTCATAGTCCTTATTCCTCCTGTTTCCAAGATGTTATTATAATTATAATAAATAAAAAAATAAATGTCAATAAATGGGGTGATTTATTTTGAATTGCAGACTTGTAGAGCTCAGAAATAAAGAGGTAATAAGCTGTGACGACGGGTGCCGTATCGGATGCGTAGATGACTTGGAGGTTGACACCTCAAACGCCAAGGTTCGGGCGCTTGTGATTTACGGCAGACTTAAGCTGTTCGGGATACTCGGAAGAATGGATGATTGCATCATCCCGTGGGAGAATATCGCCCTTATCGGCGAGGATACTATACTAGTAAATTTTTGTCTTAAAAACAATAAAAAACACAGGAAAAAAGGGGCTTTTTCCAAGTTTTTTTGAAAAAGTTTCTTTTCTCCCGCTTACAAAAAACTTTTTAGTAACACTAATTCTTTTTGTAGACATTTAACAACGTTATTTTCGCTTTTAAAAAATAGAATTACAAGAGGTTTACAAACTGTAATTATTGTAACCGAAATCAGGGGTAATGGTATTTGCATTTTTCAAAAAAATATGCTTAAATAGCGTTGAAATGAAGTTGTGTGAACAGAAAAATTAAGACGACTAAAGAATACGTTTTGTGATTTAGAAGTATTTTTTACGTACTCGATAGGAGGAATAGTTTTGAGAAGTTCAAATTACAAGCATTCAAATCAATTAAGGCATATGAACAAAAGTTCACGTGCGAGAAAAACCACTGCGAAAAAGTCAAGATTCGGTTCTTTTGTTATTACGGCGTTTGTTCTTGTAGCCGCTGTAGTAGTTCCGAGCGCGGCTCTGATTCAGAACGTACAAGCGGCCGGTGACGTTAAAAAGAATGTATTAAGCGTCGGCGGTAGTACTGTGTTTTCCGATGTGATCGCTGATTCTGATAAGGGCGAAAAAGAAAACAAGGCGGAAAAAACCGCCAAGCCAGTTAAAAAAGCTCCGAAGCCCTCAGCTGAGCAGGCAACAGAGGTTACTGCTCCCAAGGCTAAGGCTCTTGTAGCTTCCGCGAGCGTTGACGCTTCGTACAAGCCCAAGCACATTTCTCTTTCTTCATACGACAGAGCTAAGCTTGAAAGACTCGTAATGGGAGAGGCAGGCGGACTCGGCTATAACGGCGCCGCGTTAGTTGCTCAGACAATCCGTGATACAATGCAGCTTGAGAAGAATAACTCAATCGACTATATTATTTCTTCCTATCAGTACGAGGGAAGTACAGCGAAAGAGCCGACTCCTACAGTTAAAAAAGCTGTATCGTATATTTTCGATAACGACGGCTACGCTGTTCAGCACAGATTAATCTACTTTTACGCTTCTGATTTGATTGAGAGTGAATGGCACGAATCACAGCATTATATCGCTTCCTGCGGTAGTGAAAGATTCTTTGACAGGTGGAAATAATACTGTTTATTAAATGTCGGCAATCCGCCGACATTTTCTTTTACAAAAAACTGTAAAATCTTAGAAAAATACTTGATTTATTTTACTTTTGTGATATAATATATAGGCATTTCGCACGTCAGAGTCTATCGGTGAGGTGTACGGAAAGGATACATTCCGTAGAAAACCCGATAAAATCAAGGCTCGACGGAGGTTTAACCTAAGGAGGAATATAAAATGGCAGCAGTATCCATGAAACAGCTTCTTGAAGCGGGTGTACATTTCGGACACCAGACAAGACGTTGGAACCCTAAAATGGCAGAGTACATCTTTACAGAGCGTAACGGTATCTACATTATCGACTTACAGAAGACTGTAAAGAAGCTCGAC
>CADBSD010000031.1 GCA_902797225.1 uncultured Ruminococcus sp.
AAGGAAACTACCGCGCCTGTTGAGAATACAACCGCGGCTCCCGAGGGAACCACCGCTGAGCCCGTTCCCACAACGGAACCCGCTCCCGCGACAGAAGCGACTACGAATACTCCAGAGCCTACCACTGAGCCCGCGGAAACCACGACTCCCGAGGTTACCACAGCTCCCGAAAGCGCTACTGACTCTCAGCCCGTAGTAACAGAGCCGACAACCGCCGAGGTTACAACTCAGCCCGTTACTGACGCGCCCGAGGTAACCGAGCCAAAAACAACAGCTAAAAAGACAAACCCCATTACGGTCAAAAAGGCTAAAAAGGTGTTTAAGCTCAAGGCGAAAGTCCTTAAGAAAAAGAAGCTTGTTATCAAAAAGCCCTTGAAGGTCAAAAAAGCTCAGGGTAAGGTTACTTTCATAAAGGTTAAGAATGGCTCGACTAAAAAGCTTTTCAAAAAGGTAAAGATCAGCGCCAAAACAGGCAAACTTACGGTTAAAAAGGGCGCCTACAAGAAAGGCGTATATAAACTCAAAATCAAGGTTAAGGTAGCGGGAAATTCCAAATATAAGGCTAAATCCGTAAAAACGGTTATAAAGATAAAAATTAAGTGATAAAACCGCGTTGAATAAAAATTTGTCTAAACTTTGGTGATTTTGACAGTGAAAATAGCATAATGCACAAAACCCGCGCATTTATTTTGTGCGGGTTTTAGTTTTATAATTTCTCAAATTCTATTGTGCAAGTTTTACAAAAATGTTATAATTTGAAAGTGAAACGTTTGCAAATAATCGGGTTTGCTAAAATATTAAATGAAAGGGTTGTATTACTTTGAAACAATATGACGCTAAAAACATTCTCAACATCGCTCTCGCGGGTCACGCGGGCTGCGGTAAAACTTCTCTCGCGGAGTCTATGCTCTATCTCGCTAAGGCTAGCGACCGTTTCGGAAAGGTTGACGACGGAAATACGGTTCTCGACTTTGACGCCGAGGAAATCAAACGTCACGTTTCCTTAATGACGGCTGTAGCTCCCCTCGAGTGGAAGAACACTAAAATCAACATCATCGACACCCCTGGTCTTTTTGACTTTGAGGGCGGCGTTTCCGAGGGTATGCGCGCGGCTGACAGCGCTTTGATCGTAGTTTCGGGTAAGGACGGCGTAGGCGTAGGAACCGAAAAGGCTGTAAAGGCGGCTGTTAAGCAGGATATCGCGAAGATTTTCTTCGTTAACGGCGTATGCGACGAGAACGCCCGCTTCTACAGAGTATTGGAGGACTTAAAATCTACTTTCGGACCGTCAGTATGTCCCGTAGTAGTTCCTTATATCGAAAACGGCAAGGCGGAAGTGTATATCAATCTCTTTGAGTACCGCGCTTACCGTTACGAAAAGGGAGTGGCTACTCCCTGCGATATGCCCGACTTAGGCGACCGCTTAGAGGGCTTAAGAGAGGCTATTAAGGAGGCTGTTGCCGAAACAAGCGAGGAAATGCTCGACAAGTTCCTCGAGGGCGAGGAGTTCACTCCCGAGGAAATCGTAGTAGGCGTGTCCCAGGGCGTTAAGGACGGCTCGATCTGTCCCGTATTCTGCGGCGACGCTCACAACACCTTCGCTATTGATATGTTCCTCAACTCCTTAATCTGGCTTGCTCCCAAGGCGAGCACGCACGACGAAGTAGGCGTTGACCCCAACGGCGAGCCCGTAGAGGTTGCCGCTTCCGCCGACGGCGCGACAGCGGCTATCGTATTCAAGACAGTTTCCGACCCGTTTGTCGGCAAGCTCTCTTATGTTAAGACTGTTTCGGGTAAGATTTCCTCCGACGTACCCGTTATCAATATGAGAACAGGCGAGCCTGTTCGTATCACAAAGGTGCTCACAGTCCGCGGTAAAAAGCAGGAGGACGCTAAGTTCATCGGCGCGGGCGATATCGGCGCTATCCCCAAGCTCAACGACGTTAAAACAGGCGACACACTCTGTTCACCTTTAAGAAAGGTAACTTTAGAGGGCGTTTCCTATCCCGTATCCTCCTACTCCAGAGCTATCAAGCCCAAGACCAAGGGCGACGAGGATAAGGTTGCTCAGGCGGTTAAGAAGGTTATCGAGGAAGACCCGAGCATTAAGTATTTCCACAACCACGAAACTCACCAGATGCTCGTTTACGGTTTAGGCGAGCAGCACCTCGACGTGCTTGTTTCAAAGATTAAGAGCAAATACAACGTAGACGCGGTTCTCGACGTTCCTAAGGTTGCTTACCGCGAAACTATCCGCAAACCCGTTAAGGTTCAGGGACGCCACAAGAAGCAGTCCGGCGGACACGGACAGTTCGGTGACGTTTGGATTGAGTTCTCACCCTGCGACAGCGATTCTCTCGAGTTCACGGAGTCTATCGTAGGCGGCGCTGTTCCCAAGGGCTTCTTCCCCGCGGTAGAAAAGGGACTTCGCGACGCTATCCAGAAAGGACCTCTCGCGGGCTATCCCGTAGTAGGACTTAAGGCCAACCTCTATGACGGTTCTTACCATCCCGTAGACAGCTCCGAAATGAGCTTTAAAATGGCGGCTACTATCGCTTATAAAAACGGACTTCCGCAGGCAAGCCCCACGCTCTTAGAGCCTATCGGCGCGCTCGCGGCTACAGTTCCCGACGACCATATGGGCGACGTAATGGGCGAGGTTACAAAGCGCCGCGGCAGAGTAACAGGTATGAACCCTGCCGAGGAAAAAGGTATGCAGGTTGTTGAGGCAGAAGTGCCTGTTGCCGAAATGGACGATTTTGCTACATTTATCCGCCAGTGCACACAGGGACGCGGCAGCTACACATTTGAGTTTGTACGCTACGAGGACGCTCCCGCAAATGTTGCGGCTAAGGTTATCGAGGAGTCCAAGACGGACGAATAAACAGCTTTATAGGTTATGAATAAATAGGCAGAACGTATTTAGGGGTTGACCGCGCGGTCAACCCCGTTTTTTTAGTGAAGGGGAAAGGGCAGAGTGGATTAGCGGGAAAAGTCGGTGTTATGCTTTAACAGTGGTAAGTGGTAAGAGAAGGCTGGCAAACAGCGCGCTTTCCGCTTAACTATTTGTCACACAATTATTATCCCTCCATATTATGTAGTGTTAACAAAACAAATGGAGGTAATTTGTATGCCCGATAAATTAAATACAAACGCGCAGTGCGGCGAGTCCGAGCAGTCCTTCTGCATAGACGCCGACCGCGTTTACGATTCGTGCGGAGATAAGGATTGTTTGTCGGAAATGAGAGTTTTCTTTACCGAAGCAAACCAGAGTATAATCAACTCGGCTGTTTCGGTCAGGATAAGAGAGGCTAATATTTTAGATACTGTCGTTAACGTTGAGCCCGTGACCTACCATTGCGGTTTTTATTCGGTGGATATGACGTTCTACTTCGAGATCGTGCTCGACGTTTATACGAGCGACGGCTCAGCTCCGAGTACCGTAAGCGGACTTTCCGTATTCGCCAAGAGAGTTATCCTCTACGGCGGAAACGGCAACGTAGCCGTATTTACAAGCGAGCCCGACAGCTCCTGTATAGACCCCGACAACTCTAGTCTGCCTGTAGCCAAGGTTCAGGTGGCTCAGCCTATGGCGCTTACCGCCTGTCTTACCGAGTGCTGCAGCCCGTGTATGCCGAGCGCGGCTATTCCCGAGTGTGTAACAGAATATTTCGGTGGTTCGATTGTGCCCTCGCAGGCGCGTTCCGTTCTCGCCACAATCGGCGTGTTCACGATTGTTCAGCTAAAGCGCACCGTTCAAATGCTTATTCCCGCGTTTGATTTCTGTGTGCCCGACAAGGAGTGCGTAACTTCAACCGATAACCCCTGCGATATGTTCTCCAAGGTCGATTTCCCCGTTGAACAGTTCTTCCCGCCCAATTTAGCCGATATCGACCCCGATAATATCGAAACGTGCTGTAAGTAATAACAATTGAAAAAGCTAAATCGGGCGACAATGGTATAGCTGCCGTTGTCGCCCGACCTTTAGTCTTCGTTTATCATATTTATTTGTCTTGAGTATTCCTCTATCAGCTTGTCTGAAATCGCCATTTTGCGGATAATATCCTTTATGGTGCGGTCAAGCCCCTTGCCCTCGCTGTAATCGGCAGGGTAGATATAGTCCACTCTGTCCTTTCTTAAAAGCTCCTTGACCTTGTCGTCGAGCTTCTGATATACAGCTATAGCCTTTCCGCCGTAGCTTTTCATCATCTTCATACACGGTACGTCCGAAAGACCGTCGCCTATGTAAATCATATTGGTAAACGGAATACGCTTGCTGTCGTCGGGCATACTGCGGTTTAAGTCGTTATCATTGGAAACGTCAAGCACGCCCTTGTTTATGCGGTAAACGAACTGGGTTTTGTTGGTGTAGTTAACCGCGGTTTTCGGCCAAACGGCGATTCCCTCGTCGTCATACAGATACTCGCAGGCGAAAATATTCTTGAATTCGCCGCTTATTACCGTTCCGTCGATTATTTCCTTCATACCCGAGGAAATAACGTAGTGCTCGATTATAACTCCGTTTTCCTCGCCGAATTTGTTGATACGCTTAAACCAGTCCTCAACGCCCTCGAAAAACTCAATACCCTTGCCGTTTTCCTCAAGGCTTTCCCTCTTAAGCGGTATATTTCTTTCCTTAGCCAGCTTAATTGCCGCGTACATATAGGCTAAAACCGAGTCCATATGCTCGTTTAGCTGTACCTCGTTCGTATAATCCCAGAAGTCGCTGACCTGCATACCGAGGCTTGGAATAAAGCGATAGTTCTGCATATCCTTGGTGCACAGCGTCTTATCGAAATCGTACATTATAGCGACGATCGGTTTATGAGAGTGTTTCACTTATTATTTGTACTCCTTGATATCGATGCTCTTGATTTTTACGTCCTTTACGGGCTTTTTGTTTGTTGTGTCTGTTTTGACAGCAGCTATTTTGTCCACAACGTTCATACCCTTGTATACCTGGGCGAATACCGTGTGGCCTGCGTCTACGGCGTTGTAAGCGCCGTCAAGGTTCGGGTTGCCGCCGTGCTTTTTGTAAACGTTTCTGCCCTCTTTTGGGAATACTTTGGCGTCGTAAGCCAATGTACCGACCTGGGCTACAATTTTCGAGAGCACCTGAGCGTTGTCCTTGTTGTTTACAAAATAGGTGGATTTAAGGCTGTCCCAGTTTTTCTCGAGGTTATTAAAATCGGGGCTTTTCTTGTTCTGGTTAATAAAGAACTGGCTTCCGTTTGTATCTTTGCCGCTGTTCGCCATAGCTACCGAGCCTCTGATGTTCAGAAGCTTGTCGCAGAACTCGTCCTCGAACTGGCCTCCGTCGGCGCTTTTTCCACCTGTTCCGTCGGCGTTTTCGTAGTCGCCGCCCTGAATCATAAAGTCGTTTATAACACGGTGGAAGATTACTCCGTCGTATTTGCCGTCTTTGGCGAGCTTAATAAAATTATCTACTGTGTTTGGAGTGTATTTCTTAAAGAACTTAATGGAAATATCGCCCATTGTTGTGTGTAAAACGGCTACGGTGTCGCCCTTTTTCGGAGCTTTCAGCTGGAAGCCGTATTTTTCGTTTTTAAGATAGTTGATCTGCGGGTCAACGCCGTAAGCGGTCAGATCCACGCCGCTTTCCTTTAAATCGTCAACAGCGGGGCTTTTTGAGGAGGTGTTTGTATCCGCCTTGGTTTCCGCCTTAGTTTCCTGAGCCGAGGTGGTTTCCTGAGCGTCGGTCGCGGTTTTCTCCTCCTGCTTATCGGAGCACGCCGAAAGCGTAAACGCCGAGGCTGAGATTAAAATAATTGATAATAACAAAGAAATTATTTTTTTGGATTTCATATGATAAGTCCTTTCTTTTAAAAACTCTATCTTTTATTTTATTATAAATACATACAAAATGCAATAGTAATAAAACCTTAATTTTTTTCATATGTATTGGTATGTGTTGTGAGAAAATAAAATAATGGAGGAATAATAATGTCAACATTTTTGCCTGAGGGTAATCTTTTGGCAACTGAGGAAAACCTGACTTACATAAATAACCCCGAAAAGCTTTTTGAGGCTATGCAAAAACGCAAAATACTGGAGGCTAAGGCGCTTGTGTGCGATAGAGCGCATAATCTGCACCTGAACTTAGGCGGAGTAAAAGCCGTAATTCCCCGTGAGGAAGGAGCGCTCGGGATAAGAGAGGGGAGAGTGCGCGACATCGCCGTGATATCCCGCGTTAACCGTCCCGTGTGCTTTGTAATAACGGATATCACCGCCGATGAAAACGGAAATCCGCTGGCGGTTCTCTCCAGAGAAAAGGCTCAGCGTATGTGCTTTGAGAACTATATCGATACGCTTATGGCGGGCGATATTGTAGACGCCAAGGTCAGCAGGCTCGAAACATTCGGCGTTTTTGCCGATATCGGCTGCGGTATCGCCGCGCTTATGCCGATAGACACGATTTCCGTTTCCAGAATCGTGCACCCGCGCGAGCGTTTTGAGGCGGGTATGGATATTAAGGCGGTTATAAAAAGCATAGAGAACGGGCGTATAAGCCTCAGTCACAAGGAACTGCTCGGTACGTGGAAACAGAACGCGGATATGTTTGCTCAGGGCGAAACCGTAACGGGAATAATCCGCAGTGTGGAGAGCTACGGTTCTTTTGTGGAGCTTACCCCGAATTTAGCGGGACTTGCGGAGCCTTATCCCGAGGCGGAGGAGGGTATGCAGGCGAGCGTCTATATAAAGAGTATTATCCCGAACAAAATGAAAATCAAGCTGATAATTATTGATACGTTTCCATATAATTATTCGCCCAAACAGCCCGAGTATTTTGTAAGCGAAAGTCATATAGACCGTTTCAGATATTCCCCCGAGGGAAGCTCCAGAGTTGTGGAAACCGTATTTGAGTAACAAAAATGCCGAGCAAAATCGCTCGGCATAATTTTGTCTTATTGTTTTCGGCTATTAGCAGAAGTAAACGTCCATTTCCTTCTCGTCGCCGTCAGCTACGAAGTAAGCCTTGCTTTCCTCGGGCTTAATGTAAACTGTGATGTTCTTAGCGGCCTTGCCGTTTGTGAGCTTAACGTTCTTAACAACCTCGTCAACAGAAACCTGAACTCCGCCGAACTCTACGAATACCTCAACCTTGGAAGCGGCAGCCTTCTTTGTTGTAGCGGCCTTCTTAGCGGGAGCGGCTTTCTTCTCAGCAGTCTTCTTAGCGGGAGCAGCCTTCTTAGCTGTTGTTGTCTTTTTAGCGGCTGTCTTTTTCTCAGCTGTCTTTGTTTCAGCCTTAGCAGCCTTAGTCTCAGTCTTAGCGGCAGCCTTTGTTTCAGCCTTAGCAGCCTTAGTTTCAGTCTTAGCGGCAGCAGCCTTTGTCTCTACTTTCTCAGCAGCCTTAGCAGCTGTCTTAGCGGCTGTTTTCTCAGCAGCCTTCTTTGTTGTTGCCATTTAAATGACCTCCTCATAAAAAGAAAAATTTATAAATTTATAAACTGTAAGCAATTTTATGTTTACATTGTGTATTATACTAATACATTTTTTAAAAGTCAACGAATTTTCAAAACTTTGTGACATTGTATAAATTGACCAATTAATTTAACTGTTTTTATACAAAACCGACAATGATTTTTCGAGAAAATTCCCATTAAACCTAGATATTTTGAAAATGTAACAAGATTGATGTTGTATTTCACGGCGATAATTGATATAATATAAACTGATTAGATGTATCTTTGAATTAACGAAAGGATATGTTATGTGGACTAATATTGTAGTCGTTTCGGAACAAGTCGCTGTGCTGTTTATACTTATCGCGCTCGGTTTTTTCAGCGGAAAAGCGGGGCTTATAAACGAAGCAGGCGCGAAACATCTCACAAATATAGTTTTATATCTGGCGACGCCCTGTATTATGGTTCAGTCGTTTCAAAAGGTCGGCTACAGTCCCTCGCTTATTTTTAATCTCGGAATAAGCACGCTGTGCGCTGTGCTTATCCAGGTGCTCTCCGTGTTCCTCAGCAGAGCGATTTTCAGGGACAAGAATATGAGCAGGCGGGTAGTTATGCGGTTTTCAGCCGTATTCTCCAATTGCGGGTTTATGTCGCTTCCGCTCCAGCAGGCTATTCTGGGCGATGAAGGCGTGTTCTACGGCACGGTGTTTGTAGCCGTTTTCAATATTATCGTATGGAGCTACGGACTTGTCGATATGAGCGGTGACAGGTCTAACTTCAATCTTAAAAATATTATTCTCAACCCGGGTATTATCGGCGCGGTCGCGGCGGCGAGCTTGTTCTTTTTGCAAATTCATCTGCCGTATATTCTGCTTACGCCGATACAGTACATAGCGGGACTGAATACCCCTGTTCCGATGCTTGTAATCGGTTTCTACCTCACGCGGTTTAAGTTTAAGGAATCGCTCAGAGATTTGGGGATTTACGCCGTCAGCGCCGTAAGGCTGTTGATTATTCCGCTAGCGTCGCTCTTTATTATGAAGCTTCTGGGCGTGGACGGAAATATAGTAACCTCGTGTACTATCGCCGCTTCCGCTCCCGTAGCGGCTACAACGACTATGTTCGCGGCTAAATTCGACCGCGACGTAGATTTATCGGTAGGGCTTGTTTCGTCCACAACTCTGCTTTCGATAATTACAATGCCGATAATTATAGCATTGGCGCAAACTATTTAAAACAGGACAATTATAGTATGGCTAAAAATCCCAGACAAAAACAAAAATTATTATATATTCAAAAAATTCTTCTCGAAAAGACCGACGAAAACCACGGACTTTCGGTTAACGAGATAATCAGCGAGCTTGAAGCCTATGGAATTACCGCCGAACGAAAGAGTATTTACGACGATTTGCGTATTCTCGAAACCTTTGGGCTTGATATTTGCAGTGAAAAATCGAAAACCGTAAAGTATTATATCGGTTCGCGCGATTTCCAGATTTCCGAGCTTAAGCTTTTGGTAGACGCTATCCAGAGCTCGAAGTTCATTACCGAAAAAAAGAGTCTGGAGCTTATAAAAAAGGTGGAAGCGCTCTCGAGCGAGAACGAGGCTAAGCAGCTCCAGAACCAGGTTGTTGTGTCGAACCGAGTAAAAACCGCCAACGAGACGATTTATTACAACGTGGACAGGCTCCATGACGCCATAAGCCGTAACCGCGCGGTCGAGTTTTTCTACAACAGGTGGAAGCTAAACCTCGGCAGTACCGAAAAGCTCACGTTTGAAAGGCGCAGAAACGGCGAAAAATACCTCGTCAGCCCGTGGGCGCTGTGTTGGGACGACGAGAACTATTATCTTATAGGTTTTGACGAAAAGTACGAGCAAATACGCCACTACCGCGTCGATAAAATGGAGAAAATCGAGCTTACGGATAAAAAGCGCTCGGGAACTGAGCAGTTTAGTAAAATAGACCTCGCGAAGTATTCTCAGGCGACGTTCGGAATGTTCGCGGGCGAAAGCGTAAAGGTGACGCTTTCTGTGGATAATTCTCTGGTCGGAGTAATTGCCGACAGATTCGGAAAGAATATTTTTATAACAGCAGACGAGGAAAATGAGAACCGTTTTCTTGTCAGCGTAAATGTTAATTTAAGCGAGCAGTTTTTCGGATGGCTGTTCGCGCTCGGTGAAAACGCGAAGCTCATATCGCCCGAGGACGTTGTAAAGAAATTCAAAAAACATTCGAGGAAGGTTAGTAATATGTATAAGGAGGCGAGAGTATGATATGTCCGCGCTGCGGAAAGGAGATTCCTGAAGGAGAAACACTGTGTCCGTTTTGTATGCAGGAAATCGACAAAAATATGGAGTTTAACGATTTCCGCGAGGACGGATTCGTTCAGATACAAAGCAAGAACGAGTTGAATCCCGACGAGCCCGCAAGCTATAAGCCGAAGTATTTCGATATCAGCGAGTACAATATTTTTGTAATCGCCGTCGTATTCGTGCTGACGGTATCGGTGTTTACGGTGTTTTCGCTGAGGTTCGTACAGAAAAGAGCCAGCATTTACGTTCCTGAATACATCTCGACCGAGCCCGCCACAGTAGTGGAAACAGAACCGCCGACGATAAAAAATACTGTTGAGAAGTACGGTATAAAAGACCTTAAGGGAAGCTGGAAGATAGCAGGCGACGAGGAAACAGACGCGACTGCTATTCCGTATCTCACCTTTGGCGATAAGGGATATCTTCAGCAGAATTACGGTACGGTTATCGTAAAGGGTACGTACAGCGATATATCCGATAAAAACGATCACGGCGTGTATCTCTCTATTGACACAAATTTCAGGGGAGCATACGACTTCGAAGTTAAAGGAAATAAAAACGACGGCTACACTCTGACGCTTACAAACAGAACAAGCGGAGGAATTATCGACCTTAAAAAAGCTCAGGCAAATATGAAAAAGCTGGGCAGGATCAAAAACTACAAGGTAGATAAAAGACTTCTCGGCGTATGGCTTACCAAGGATAAACAGAAAGGCTATAAATTTGTTGATAACGGCAGGGTGAAGCGTACAAGCAATAACACGATAACCTACGGAGTATATACAACCGACAAGAAAAAGAACCTCCACATAAACTATATGAAAGAGGAAATAATGGGTGTAGATCTTACGTATGAGTTAAACAAAAAGAACAATAAGCTTATTATCAACGATACCCTTTATATTAAACAGAAATAATAAAAAAGTATGAACGTGAAATCACAGTCCGTTTTATAGTACAGCAAATCCTTTATAATATAAGTATAGAGATTATAAAGGAGGAGCAAAAATGCTGAACTTTTGTGTTTTCACGTTCATTGTGTATGCGCTTGCGGATATATTAAAAATGCTGTTCGGAAAAAAACGCGGCGCGAGATTATAAACGGGAGATTATTTTGAGGCACTTATTCATAATAAACAAGCACGCGGGAAAAGGCGGGGCGTGGGCTGATATCGTTTCTCAGCTCGAAAAATACAAGGGCGACAAAAGCTTTGAGCTTCACTACACCACAGCGAAAGGCGACGCCGCGACGTTCAGCCGTGAGTACGTGAAAAACAGCGGTGAGTTTGTAAGAGTTTACGCCTGCGGCGGGGACGGAACGTTAAACGAGGTAATAAACGGCGTTTACGACCTCGAAAACTGCGCCGTGGCGCCTGTTCCTATCGGAAGCGGAAACGATTTTATCCGCAGCTTTTCAGCGGATAAGAAAGAGTACCTCGATATAGATAACCTGATTAACGCTCGGGATAGAAAAATCGATTTACTGAAATGCGGCGATAGAATAAGCGCGAACTCGATAACCGTCGGCTTCGACTGCGCTGTCGCGAAAAATGTAGAGAAATTCAAGAAGCGCCGATTTATAAGCGCGAGTTTAGCGTATAAGCTTTCGATTTTCTACTGCTTATTCAAGGAGAGAAGACACGGCTTTTCCGTAACGCTCGACGGCGAAAAGCAAAAAGCGGATAATACATATCTTCTCTCAATCTGCGCCAAGGGCAAATACTACGGCGGGGGTATAAAATGCGCGCCTTTGGCGGATAACGCCGACGGCTATATCGACTTTACGTTAGTGACTACTGTAGGCGTACTTAAATTTATAGTTATGCTTTCGACCTTCACGAAGGGCAAGCATATTAATAATCCCAAGCTCGATTTTGTTTCCCACAAAAAGGTTAAATCGGTAGTGTACGAAAATCCCGAACCGTTCGAAATCGGAATCGACGGCGAGATTTTTACCGTGAGGAAAGCGGAAATAGAGCTTCTAAAAGACAGACTGAAAATAATAATTCCCGAAAATGACAAAGGCTGACCAACGCGGTCAGCCTTTGTGTATGTGACAGGAAATTACTCCACTAATATTTTAAACTCGTAGTTCGCTACTTCGGTTTTGACGGTTTCTAAATCCATAACCGCTTTTAAGCTTATCGTCGCTTCGCCCGCGCTCATTCCCGTAATAGTGAAAGTGCCCGAGTCGTTGTTGACCTTAACGACGCTTTCGTCCGAGGAGGTTACCGTGGTTTTCAGAAAATCGCCGTAATAGTAGTTCAAGCCGTCCGCCTCATAAAACTCGTCGGTTTCGCCCGCTTTGAGCCTTATATCGTATACGGGCTCGGCGCTTACCTTGATTTTTGCTTTTGGGTTGTTCGAAGCGGATAATACGCTTTCGGACAACGACTCACCGGTGACTTTTCTGCTTATGTAGGTGCAGCCTTCCTTAATGCCCTTGAAAACCACGCTGTAGGTATTGTCGTCATTTTCGCGGATTTCGACCTTGGCTATCGACTCGTCGTCGCTGGTGAATTCCATATGGTAATCCGTATTCGTCATTTTACCGAGGAGCATATACTGGTTATAAAGCTTCGAGAGCATAGGGTCTACCTTTTCCTCGCCGACTTGAACCGCGTAAACATAATCCTTAAATCTGATTTTCGCGACATTGGTTTCGGATTTTTTGGAGATAAAATCGCTGTTGTAAGCTAAAACGTAGTAGAAGTACACGCCGTCGATTTTAACGTCCTTGTCCTCTATGGTAGTAGCGGTTGTGTTTTTGAGCAGGGTAAAGGTCTTGCCCTTATCGGTACTTTTGTATACCTTGTAGCCCCTGGCCCCCGTAGATCCTTCCCAGTCTACAGTTACGCCGTCGCACTCTTTATTCAGGGTGACGGTCGTATACGTCGCCTCCATATAGCCCTTTTTCGCTGTGGCGGAGGAAAAAGCGCCTTTGGATTTTCCGTTAACGGCTCTGACCATATAGCTGTAGTAGCTTCCCGAGTCAGTGCCGTAATCCTCATATTTGGTTTTCTTGGTCGAGTCGTATTTTTTGAATTCGCTCTTGCTTTTGCCCGTTATGGTTTGGCGGAATATTTCGTACTTTTTAGCGCCCTTGACTTTATTCCACGAAAGAGCGGGACTGTAAGTTCCGCCAAGCTCCGTTGTGCCGTAATACTCGTAAACGTCCTTTTTCAGGGAAGCCTTTACCTTCGGAGCTTTGAGGCGCGTTATAGCGCGCGGCCCCGACTGAGCTGCCGACGCGCCGTTTTTCTTGACCGCTTCAATGGAATATACGTATTTTTTACCCGCCTTTACCTTTTTGTCAATAAAGGTATGCAGTCTTACCGTCTTTATTACCTTGTATTTTTTAGCGTTGGAGAGCTTTCTTCGGATAATGTATTTTTTTACGCCTTTTATTTTTTTCATATTGATTTGAATACCCTTTTTCGTGTTTGAAAGCTTGGGTATCATAAGCCTTACCGACGCCGCCGACGCTGGAGTAAGCGCCGCGGTCGAAAGTATAAGCGCCGCACAGAGCGCCGCGCAAAGCGCTTTTTTAAGTTTTTTCATAGGAATACCTCCTTAGTATGACCTGATTTTATCACAGTACTATATTATTTGCAAGGATAAATCCCCTCTATAATATAGACAGCGTAAAACGGGATTTTTAGAGTGGAAAATTATATTTTTAGGGTAAAAAAACCGACTCGGCGAGTCGGCTTTATCCTATTAACTTTTGTCTTATTAAAAATACGTCCTTTTCGCTTACACCGCAGCTGTACAGGAAGTTTTCTATATTTTTGTATTCCCTGTTGATATATTTGAAAAGCTGATACATCGCGTCCTGAGGCGTGTAGAGGAAGGGGTGGTTTATTATAAGCCGTCCTTTTTCGTCCTTTAAGTAGTCGCCCCACTGTTTTGACAGCTCGGGGAATCTCGGCTTCAGCATAGTTCGGCTTACGCAGTAGTCGAAGGTTATGTCGTTTAAGTCAACTCCCGCTATGGCGAGAACGAAAGCGCTTGTGATACCCGTTCTGTCCTTGCCCGCGTTGCAGTTGTACTGGCACGCGCCTTCTGTTACGGCGAAATGGTGCATTACGTCCTTTATCCAAGCCTTGTAAATCTCAACCCACTGGATGTAGCTTTTTCCCCAGCCCGAAAAATCCTTGCTTGCGTTTTTGCCGCTTTTTTCAAAGCCGAGAGCGTCGGCTCTGCCGAACATCGGCAGGTGGTGATATTCAATTCCCTCTACATTTTTTAAACTGCTCGGGAAAATCGTAATGTCCGAGTCGCCTCTGAAATCGAGCGATTTTGTAACGCCGTAGTTTTTAAGAAACTCGATATCCCGTTTGGAAAGCTCAACGGGAGCCTCGCTTCGTACAAACACGCCGAAGTTGGTTGTTTTTCCGTACTTCGTGGGATAACCGCCGAGGTCGCGGCAGTTGCTCATACCCTCGAGAGGAAGCCTTTTGTAATACATTTTATACCTTCCTTATTGTCCGCTCAGTAACGGTCTTGTCTATGGATTGCACATCTGACATGGCTCATAGCCTCTTTTTGTAAGCTCCGAGCGCTTGCCTTTAGAATATTTCCTGTTTTTCGGGCTCATTTTCTTTACCGCGTCACAGCTTTTCAGGTGAAATTTCTTGCTGTTTGCGTTGAGAATATACTCGCCTGTTACGTCAGATTTTTTCTTTTTGTTGTAAGTGTAGGTTTTGTGTTTGCTGCCCTTGACCGTAACTTTGCCCGAAATTGTGCCGTCAGCTTTGTTGTTGCCGTTTGCGTAGGTTATCATAACCCCGGGCTGAACATTGTAGCAGTACACGTTGAAGCACACGCCTTTGCCGTTGTCCTCGACCGACCAGCCCTCCATTTCAACGCCGTTCGCGAGCAGGTCCTCGCCCTCAAAAACGGGTGTAACTCTGTAGAGCACGTGATTTTTGGTGGAGGTTACGTATTTCGCGACCTTGTCCTCATAGGGAAGCATTCCCTGTACGTTCATATACCTTGTGCCCGTTATCAGGTTGCGCTTGTTGGCGTTTTCGCCCGTAAGCTGATAGCCGATAAGGTGACAGCGGTTGTATACGTGGCGGTCGGAGATAAACGCGTATTCGTTCTGGACCCAGCCCGTGGGGTGTACGGAGCTTATGTCGCCGCGTTTTTCTCTCGGCATTAAATCTGTGGATATGTTGGCGAAAGCTGTGCCGCAGCGGCCGAGCTTGTCGAGTCGTGAATACTTTTCGAATGATTTTTTCTTTTGCTTTTCCTTATCCGTAAAATTCGGAATGTTGTTGTTAATCTCTACCGAGGGCTTGTTTTTGTACTCGGGAATGCTGCTCAAATCCGCGGATTTTACAGAACCGTTTGAGCTTCCCGACTGAAAAGCGCAGGCGCATAACGAAAAACAAAGGCAGATTATAATAATAGAAATCAGTTTTTTCATAAAAGTTCAATAAGCATAATATCTTCTATCTTGATTATAGTTTTGTCGGTGAAAATAAGCACGCGCTCGAAGGTGTCTACCCGCCGAACGTTACCCGTAAAGCTCTCGTAACTGCCGCCCTGCTTTGTTTTATCGGGGACAAAGTACAGAACCTTAACCTCGGGCTTTTCGGAAATTTTATCAATAATACGGTTCAGATTTTCGTTTAACAGCTCGTACTCCTCGTCGCTGAGCGTATGCTTTTGGGCTGTTTGGCGCGAGGTTTCGTTAATAACCGCGCCGAAACCCGTAAGAGCCGCGAACGGCATAAACTGAGCGGCGCGCTCCTTGTTCGTCATATGCTTGCGCCTGTCGTTTACGGGACGTTCCATATTAAAGATTTTTTCGTATTTGAATTTTTCGTTCATCAGCTGAAATAATCGTAGTTTGTGATAAGAAAATCGGGCTTCATATTCGTGAAGGTTGAGGCTGTGGAGGTACTGTTGATATTATAACAGCCGAATCTCAGCTTTTTAGAGTGGGCGTAGCTTACGAGGTCGGCGTTTATGTAATCGCCGTACTTAAAAATTACCATATACGCGTTGTGGCTTCCCGCGTATGTAATCGCGTCCTTTACCTGCTGAGAGTTAGCGGGCAGAAGCAGAAAGCCCGCCTGAAGCTTGTTCTTCTTTATCCTCTCGAATGTTGGCTTGCTGGGGGAGAATACGGTAACTTTTCCCTCCATTTTGTATTTTTTGATTGCGGCGGCGATTTTTTTGAAGCCGTTATCGCTTGTGTTGGGGTCTTTTGTGTGGAGATACAATCTCATTTTGTACTTCGATATGTCGCGGATAACCTCGTCGACAGTCGGCAGGTACTGGGTGCTGTATTTGTCTACGTTAGTGCCCTTTACTATGGGGTATTGTTTAATTGTATTGAGCGTAAGGGTGCGGATATCCGCTTTTGAGCCGCAGGCGGTGAGGATTCTGTCGTGGCTGATTAAAATTTCTCCCGAATACGTCTCGAAATAATCCGCCTCAACCGAGTCGTAGTTGCTCTTGTGCGCTTCCTTGAATGAGGCGAGGGTGTTTTCGGGAGCTATATCCATACGTCCCCTGTGGCCTACGACCTCGATGTCGCGTGTTTTGACCTTGCTCGTAAAGAGCGGCTGTTTGTCAATATAAGGGCGTACGAGAATATTGTACACCTTGTTTACGCGCAGTCCCTTGAGCTTCTTTTTAGTGAAGGTGTAGCTTGTGTCCTTTAAGTTCTTGACCTTATAGTTGTTTTTCTTGTTGAAATTAAGCTCCAGTCTTACGTTATAGCTTGTCGCCTTTTTCATTTTAGTCCAGCTTGCCGTAAGCTTGCCCTTTTCCCACTTATAGGTTATTTTCGGGGCGGTGTACACCGTGTATACCTCTGACCACGCGCCTTTTAACTTGCCTTTTTTGGCTCTTACCTTTATGTAGTAGGTTTTGCCCGCGTGGAGCTTTGGGATAGTGTATTTGTTTGTCTTAATGTTTTTATAGCTTCTTTTGGCGTTTTTTCCGTTGCTGAGCTTTATATCGTACTTAGCGTCCGACGTTTTTTTCCATTTCAGTGTTACAGAGGTTGCTGTAGCGCTTTTTTGCGTTACCTCCTCAGTCTTTTGAATTTCCGTTGCCGACGCCGAAACACCCGCGAAGGTCGACGCCGCTATAAGCGCCGATAAAATTAATGCTGCTTTTTTTCTCATATTTACTCCCGTTTCCTAAGCCCTGTGACCGCCTATCTGACCGTTTCGCTCAATCGAGGTCGCGCCTTCTTTAAGGTTCATTCCCTTTAAAAGCGAGTTCTTTCCGAAACGCTTGTGAAGCGATAAGGCGGTTTCCTGAAGCTTTCGCTCGCGCTTGAGGAAATTCTCCTCCTTCGCCTTCTCAACTATATAAGCGTCATAATCGGAAAAAAGATTGAGTTGTTCAAACCTTTCTGTGCTGTTGTAGGATTTCTCGGATATTGTATGGTTCGCGACCACATACATACGCCTTATAAGCAGATTTTTGTCCGCAATTTTCTCGAAAAGACTTACGGCCGCGTCCACAATCAGCTTGCTTGAGGACGTGAAGCGTCCGATATTTTCCGTCCCGCGGGAATGCTTAGGGATTTTCCGCCCGTAAGCGTCCGTCGTTATCTCGCCTTTGTAGTTTATACTTTTGTCGGTGAGGTTGGAGATATCGTAGCCTATGGTGAGAACTATCTGGTCGGTCAAAAGAGCCTTGTCCACTAAATCGAGTGTTAGAAGCTCCGTCATTTCACGTATTATGAGCTTTGATTTTTCGAAGTCGTACGCCTCTTTCAAAACCTGCCCCGAGCTTAAGGATTTCGCCTGAGGCTTGTAGCTTTTTATATCGTCGATAGAGCAGGGCTCATAACCCCACGCGTGGTCGATTAAAAGCTCGGCGTTCACCCCGAAAAGCTGATACAGCAGAGGCTCGTTTACGAGAGAGCAGAGAGCTACGTCACCCATTGTGAACATACCGCAGCGCGCCAGACTTCGGCTGTAGCCCCGTCCTATACGCCAGAAATCGGTAATCGGCTTATGCTCCCAGAGCAGTCTGCGATAGCTCATTTCGTCCAGCTCGGCAATTCTCGACTGTCCTTTTTCGGTTTTTATATGCTTTGAAACGATATCCATCGCTACTTTGCACAGATACAGGTTTGTTCCGATACCCGCGGTAGCGGTTATTCCTGTTTCTTTTAATATATCCTTTATTATTTTATCAGCAAGTTGCCTCGCGGTCAAGTGACAATGATGTAGGTAATTTGTTACATCCATAAAAACTTCGTCAACGGAATAGACGTGAATATCCTCTGCTGAAATGTATTTCAGGTATATTTCGTAGATTTTCGCGCTTACCTCAATGTAGCGCGACATTCTCGGAACAGCGGCGATATAGTCTACGGAGAGAGCGGGATTTTTTTCGGTTTCGCTTATAAAATTCGATGAGCCCTGAAGCTTTCCGAACGGGGCTTTTGAGCGCCTTTCGGCGTTTATTTCGCTTACCTTTTGTATTACCTCGAAAAGCCTCGCTCTACCGGGTATTCCGTACGATTTAAGCGCGGGAGATACCGCCAGACATATTGTTTTTTCGGTTCTCGACAAATCCGCCACTACGAGATAGGCGTCGAGCGGGTCTATGCCTCTGTCTACGCACTCGACCGAGGCGTAGAAGGATTTTAAGTCTACGGATATATACTTTCTCTCCATTTTTTTTCGAACTCCTGTTCTAAACATATGTTTATAATAGAACAAATATTCTAAAATGTCAAGAGGAATTTTACGGTAAATTTTATTTTGTTTTTTATTATCCTAATAACAAAAACGACATCCGTTTGGATGCCGTTTATATGTGCTTATTCAATTTTATAATCAGTATTCCTGCATCGGGTTATAGTGCGCGCCGTTAAGCCTGCACTCAAAATGCAGATGAGCGCCTGTTGACCAGCCTGTCGAGCCGACATAGCCGATTTTTTGTCCTTTCTTAACGGAAGCGCCTGTGGTGACAGCAGCGTCGGCGAGATGTCCGTAGAGCGTCTGCTTGCCGTTGCCGTGGTCTATCTGCACGAAATTTCCGTAACCGCCGCCGCAACCGCAGGAGCCTGATTTACCCCAGTTGTGTATACAGGAGTTATTGCTCGCCACGACCTTGCCGTCGTAGGCCGCGACTACTACAGCGCCCATAATTCCGCCGCCCGAGATATCTATACCCTTGTGGGTGTAGCCTCTGTCCTCGCCGAAAGGAGAAACGACCGCGTAATACCCGGGTACAGGCCACGCGAAGCCTGAGCGCGTAACGTGGATTTGTCCCGCCGAGCCTGAGCCCGAGCCCGTTCCGCCTCTTATGTAGGATGCCTGGGCAAGCGTTTTCTCCTTGTCGTACAGCGATTTAAGGAGTTTTTTGTTTTCCTTTAGCGTAGAGTTTAGCTTATCAAGCTTCTCCTGAACTATTTTCTCGGATTTTTCTCGCTTTTTCTTGGTTTTCTGGAGCGCCTTTTTTTCGGCTGATATCTTTGTAAGCTTCGTTCTGAGCTCGTCTATCAGTTTCTGGTCGTAGTCGGAAAGCGTTTTTACGAGCTCCAGCTTATCTATGAAATCCGAGAAATCCTTAGCGCCGAGAATAACCTCGATAGAGGAGGTATCTCCCGCCATATAAATAGTTCGGATACGCTTTTTGAGCGCGTCAAGCTGTGTTTCGATTTGTTTTTTGCTGTCTTTTATCGCTTTTTGTTTTTTTGATATTTTGTTTTCTAGTTTGTCGATTTCGGCGTGGGATTCTTTGATTTCCTTGCCGAGAGTTTCGATTTGCTTTACAAGCGTCGCGCTGTACTGCTCTTTAGCCTGGATATCGGACTTGGTCTGCTTGAGCATAGCCTCGTACTTTTTCTCGTTTTTCTCAAGAGCGCTTATTTTTTTATCATAGCTCTTGCTTTTTTTCGACTTTTTATCAGCCGAAAAGCTCGGGATAAGCATAGGCGAGCACACAAGACATATAACGAGTAAAGCTGAAATTATTTTTTTATACATAGTTTACCTTCTTTGGTTAATTAGGGCAGAGCGGTAAGTGATAAGTGGTAAGTGGTAAGCTTTTGCTCCCTTTATCCGCCACAGGCGGCGGTCGCCGCTTCCCGTACAAAATATAGTCGTCTCACTCGCCCTAAGAGCGGGCTCGTGATACTCCTTATAAAATGACATCTAAAACAAGTGTTTTGATAAAACCTGTTTTATTAAATACTACATTAAGCGTTTAGGTAAAAAATATATAATGTCATTTTATTTTTTTGAAATGTCCGCTCAGTTTTCTGCTGCGCAGAAACGAGCGATGACTTTATAAAACGCAAGCGTTTTATAGGCGACAGCGCTTTTGCTCCCTTTATCCGCCACAGGCGGCGGTCGCAACGCTACCAGCCCAGTATTTCTTTGCTTTCTTTTTTAAGGTATTTGCGTATTGAAATAAAGCCCGAGAGCGCGCCTATTATAATACCCGCCGCGCAGAATATCGCCAGTACGCCGAGAATTACGCTTGTAATCGGGATAGACGTTATAGCGATAAAGGGGAAAAGTCCCGACGCGATTCTCATAATTCCGTCGTAAAGGAATAACAGCGCTATAGTGGAGATAATCGCCCCCGCGAAGCCGAGAGCCATTCCCTCGACCACAAACGGGATTCTGACAAACGCGTCCGTCGCGCCTACGGATTTCATAATACTGATTTCAAAACGGCGGTTGTGCATAGTCGCCCTGATTGTGTTGGAAATAATGAACAGCGAAATGACCGCCAGAGCTATTATGATTACGGTGCTTAAGGTCTGTACGAGATTGTTTAGCTCCGTAAGCTTGCGGGCGATGTCCGAGCGGTTGGAAACCGTATCGACGCCGTTGATTTTCATAATCTTCTCGACTGTCAGGTTGTACTTGGACAAATCATCCATAGTGATTTTAAACGCGTCGGGGAGAGGGTTGTCGTCCTTTAAGTTTTCGAAAACCTCGTCGCCGAGCTTATCCTTGTATTCCTTTAAAGCCTCGTCCTTGGGGTAGTAAATAACCTCGGTCACGTTGTTTAATTTTTTTATTTCGCGTCCAACGTAAGCCGCCTCTATTTTGGAGAGGTCGTTTTTAACGTAGACGGTGGTTTCGTTGCTGTTGCCGACCTTGTCGACAAGACGGCTGACGTTCATCGAGAACAGAACCGCGCTTCCTGTAAGTACAAAGCAGGAAATAAGCACGCAGATTGAGGCGATACTCATAATGCGGTTTGCCCATACGTTGCGAAAGCCTTCTTTTATAAGATAACTTAATCCGCTGAGCTGCATTATTCTTCACCCTCCTTCGCGTTTTTTCCGCTTCTGAACTCCGCAAGAAGCTTGTCGATTTCGTCCTCGTCTATGTCGGGGTTCTTGTTTTTTTCGAGTTCGGCGAGAATATTAACGGCTTCGATTTCACGGGGCTTTTCGGGCTCTTGCTTTTCTGCGGGCTTTTCAGCTCCTTTTGCCTCGTGTTCTTTTTCGGTTTCTTTCGTTTCTATAAGAACCTCGGCGTCGGTTTCCTTCGGAGCTTTTTTAGGAGCTTCCTCGGGGATTTCTTCCTCCGCTTTTTCTTCGGCTTCTTCCTCGGCGGGTTCCTCCTGGATTTCGCCTTTTAGCTTTGCTTCGGGTTCGTTGTTTTCTTCAATTTCTTCGATTTCTTCAGGCTCGTTGTCCTCGTAGAAATCGGGCTGAGCGATATCGTCGAACGCGGGCGCTTTTGTGTCGTTTACAACTCGGCCTTTTTCGATTTCGATAACGCGTTTGTTAAATTCCTTAACTAGCTCGTGCTCGTGAGTTACGATTAAAACCGTAGTGCCCGATTGTTCGTTGATTTGGGAGAGCAGCTCGATAATCTCAAAGCTCATCTCGGGGTCGATATTACCCGTAGGCTCGTCCGCGATAATGATAGCGGGATTGTTGACAAGCGCTCTCGCGAGACTTACGCGCTGTTGTTCTCCGCCCGAAAGCTCGCTCGGACGGTTTTTAAGTTTGTGGGAAAGTCCCACAAGACCGAGAATATAATTTACGCGCTTTTTGACGGCTGAGGGAGAAGCGCCGATAGCTCTCATAGCGAAAGCTACGTTGTCATAAACTGTCATTTTGTCAATAAGACGGAAATCCTGGAAAACGATTCCCATATTTCTCCTCAGATACGGAACCTGTTTTCTCTTTAAGCTTGTAACGTCTGTTCCGTTAACTATAATCGTGCCCTCTGAGGGAGTTTCCTCGTGCATAATAAGCTTGAGGAAGGTGCTTTTACCCGCTCCCGAAGCGCCCACGATAAACGTGAACTCGCCTTTTTCTATAGCGATGCTCACGTTATTTAAAGCGTGCGTGTCGGAGTCATAGGTTTTGGACACGTTTTTAAATTCAATAATGTTCTCCATAAAAATAATCACCTAAAAGCCAAAGTGCTGTCATCGACAGCACTCCGCAATTTAATTATTCAGTTTAGTTTAATATTTTGTGGGGTTAGCTGTAAGATATTTCTTAACCATAAGAGCTACCTTGAATACGATAGCGTCCTC
The DNA here is from genome assembly GCA_902797225.1 of uncultured Ruminococcus sp. Classification (GTDB taxonomy): domain Bacteria; phylum Bacillota; class Clostridia; order Oscillospirales; family Acutalibacteraceae; genus Ruminococcoides. The sequence continues at coordinate 22,243 of CADBSD010000031.1, forward strand.
GAACTCTCTAAGGTCAAGACCTGTCAGCTTCTTGATTTTCTCAAGACGGTATACGAGCGTATTTCTGTGTACGAACAGCTTTCTCGAGGTTTCGGAAACGTTGAGGTTGTTTTCGAAGAATTTCTGGATTGTAAAGAGAGTTTCCTGGTCGAGAGTTTCTATCGAGCCTCTCTTGAATACCTCTCTGAGGAACATATCGCACAGAGTTGTCGGAAGCTGATAAATAAGACGCGCGATACCGAGGTTGTCGTAGCTGATGATATTGCGGTCTGTATCGAATACCTTTCCTACTTCCAAGGCTACCTGAGCTTCCTTGAAGGAACGCGCGAGGTCTTTGATGCCAGTTACGGCAGTACCGATACCGACTACCGAGTGAGTGTAGAACTCGGAGGATAACGTATCGGAAATAGAGGAAGCGAGCTTCTCTAAATCCTTGCTGTCGGTAGCTTCCGAAATTTCCTTAACAAGAGTAATCTCGGTTTCGTTGATATTGATAACAAAATCTTTGGATTTGTCGGGGAAAAGATTCTGGATAATATCGAGCGCGGATACGTCTGTCTTGGAGGTGATTCTGATTAAAAGACAAACTCTCATAACGTCGGAGTTGAAGTGGAGCTCTCTCGCCTTGAGATAAATATCTCCCGGGAGAATATTATCCATAATAACGTTCTTGATAAAATTGGAACGGTCGTATTTCTCGTCGTAATACTGCTTGATATTGGTGAGGGATACCGCGAGAAGCTGAGCGTATTTCTGCGCGTACTCATCGTTGCCCGAAACAAATACGGCATACTCCGCTCTTGCGTTGTTTCCGAAGGACTTATAGGTAAATCCGTTGGCTACGAAAGGCGACTGTGAAATCAAAGCCTCGCTGTTGATGCTTTCGTCAACTTCGCCGATTTTTCCGAGATCGGAACAAGCTATTACAACAGAAGTTTCGTCGATAACGCCGATAGTTCTGTCGATAGCGTCTTTCATTTGATGTATAATTCCTTGGAATAATCTGTTAGACATAATTCAATCCTCGTTTCTTCACGAATTTTTACAAAACCGTTAATTGCAAAATCACTCTTAACATACATTTTACACAAATTCAAAGAAAAAATCAACCTTTATGACGAAATTTATCAGATTTTTTTATAGAATATGACTAATCAAATTATTTGATGCGCCGAGTTTCAGCCTTCAGCCTTTTTCAGCTCGTCAAAAATGTTTTCCAAAGCGTCGTCCCAGCCCTCAATCGCGAAGCTTCCGCCGCCGTTTGTGGCTCTAAGCTTCGAGTCGTTCATATCCTCGCCGTAGGAGAGAAGCTCGCCGAGATAGATTTCAAAGCCGTTTTTCTGACATATCTCGCAAAAGCTTTTCATAGGCTCGGGGCTTTTTTCGGCGCTTAAAAGCTCGTTTCTGAGAGAAACGTCGGTTTGGGATTTTTTTAGAAGTTTTCTGAGTTCTGTTTCAATCATTTCTATCACCTTCACTCTGATTGTAATTTTACCACAAAAACCGCTTTGAGTAAAGGAGCAACTTTATACGCTATATTTCTCGTTTTTTCTTGCTTTTGACGTCGAATAATAGTATAATATAACTTGTGTTATCAGCATTTGGATGAAATTGCTGTACGCTTATAATTTGCGGAGGTAAACGGAAATGAGAGAGTTGAAAGGATTAATTACGCTGTTTGTAGCGGCAATTGTTTTGGTGAGTTCGTTTACGGCTTTTGCCGAAAGCACCGAGTACAGGATAGACGAGCTCCATATGAAAACCGCTATTCCAAACGAGATGCTGGCGATTACACGCGACTGCAAGAAAACCGACTCGTATTTTTCGCAGTTTGGCTTTGATTATAAGGAAACGCTGAAAATGTTCAAACAGGCGAACGTGTATCTCCAGGCGATTAAGCAGGACGGTTCGCTTACGCTTTCCATAACGATGACAAAGGATAAAAACAGCGAAAAAATCGGAAACTATAACCGCCTTGAGGATAAAGAGCTCAAGGATATTATGAGTAAATATCTCAACGATGACGCGTATAAGTCGGGCTCGATTGTTGAGAGCAACGGCGTGAAATACATAAACCTCGCTATGCGGACAAAATCTGGCAAAAAAACAATTCAGTCACAGCAGTATTGCACTGTAGCCAACGGAATGAGCATAGCGATAATACTCGACGCTCCCGCGGGCAAAAAGCTCAAAAGCGCCGACAAGACGCTTGTCGCCGATGTTGTGGCGGATACATATATTACCGATAACAATGTGTTTGAAAAGTACAGGGAGTTGATAGTTTACGGCGGAATTACGCTTTTAGCGGTTATTCTTGTTATTGTAATACTTCTTGTTCTGCTTAAGAAGCTCAAAAACCCCAACCGCAAACACAAGCATATCGTTCACGAGCTCGCTCACGAGCACCAGATTTCCGAAACTACCCAGATTCCCAGGCAGAAAAGCGTTTTCAATATGACAAAGCCCACGATGAGTTTTATGAAAAACTACGAGCCGTTAAAAGAAAAGGGCAAAAAGACGAACGACGATATCGTAGACGAAATACTTGAGGAAACCAAGGATATAAAACAGGCAGAACCCGAAAGAGCTTCCGAAAAGGAAATGATTTTCGACGAGAAGCCGGTTGAGGAAAAAATCAAACCCGCCGTCGAAACAACGAAACGTGAAGTTCCGCTTGCCGAGAAAATTATATCCGATAAATCGAAGAAGATAAGCGAGCCTGTCGAGGAGGAATATGTTCCCATAGCCGAACCTATGGAGTTCCCCGAGAAAAAGAAAGAGGAAAAACCCGTACTCGAAACGGAAATCGAAACAGCTGACGAGGTTGTAGAGGAGAAGCTCGAAAAGGGTAACGAATATTTCGAGGAAGTTCCCGAGGAAAAGGATATGTACGCTTATTCCGACGTCGATACAGCTGTTGACGAGTACAGCGCCGCCAAGGCGGAGTCGCAGATGATTCGAGAGGAACGAAAAGAAACTCTCGAAACCGTAAAGAATGTTTTAAAGGCTGTCGGACGCGGAATACTTGCGGTTTTGGGCGCGATATGGTCAGTAATCTGCTTTATTGCCGTTCATCTAAAGTATTTCTGCATTAATGTGTACAGAGCTATTAAGAAAAGCCGCGCTAAAAAGAAGCGTGAGAAAGCCGAGGAGGAGCGCCGCAGACGAATTGCCGAACAACGCAGACGCAGCCGTGAGGCTCAGAAAGCCCGCCAGCGCCAGAACGCTAACAGAAACGAGGGCGATCTCGTAAAGGTTCATTCCTCGGGCGAAAGACGTCCGCAAAAAAGACCTTCCGCTCAGACTCAGCGCAGAGTTCAGCAAAGACCTCAGCAAAGACCTCAGCATAGAACGCAGAGCGGACGCGGAACAGCGCCGTCAAACAGACAAAACCGCGGACACAGAGACAGATATTAAGAAAATTATTTAAAAAGCGGTGATAAAAGTGGCTTCATTACTTATAAAAAACGCCAGAGTTATAGATCCCTCACAGGATTTTGATAAGGTTGCCGATATTCTTATCGAGGACGGAAAAATCGCTGGACTGGGTTCGTTCGAAAATGCCGACGAGATAATCGACGCGAGCGGTCTTGCTGCCGCCCCAGGGCTTGTCGATATGCACGTTCATTTGCGCGACCCCGGGCAGACCTATAAAGAGGATATTATTTCGGGCTGTAAGGCTGCCGCCGCGGGCGGAGTTACTAGCTTGCTCGCTATGCCTAACACGAGCCCGACGGTTGACAACGCCGAAACAATAAGGTATATTCTCAGCAAGGCTGAAAACGCCGACGCTAAGGTTTATGTCGCCGCGAGTATCTCCAAGGGGCTTAAAAGCAAAGAGCCAACCGATTTAAACGAGGTAAAAGAGGCGGGTGCCGTCGCGCTTTCCGATGACGGACGTCCTGTTGAAGATACAAAAATGCTTATTGAGGCGATGAAAAACGCGCCGAAGCTTGGTATGGCGGTTACGGCTCACTGCGAGAGCCTGCCTATAGCTAACGGCGGAATAATGAACGAGGGAGAGGTGTCGCGAAAGCTAAAAGTGAAGGGTATTCCCGAGTCCGCCGAGGACTGCGGAGCTCAGCGTGAAGTCGCCTTCGCGGACGTGCTCGGTGTTCCCGTTCATATCTGCCACGTGAGCACTAAAAATTCCGTCGCTATGATTCGCGACGCTAAAAAACGCGGGGTAAAGGTTACGTGCGAAACAGCGCCGCATTATTTCTCGCTTACCGAGCGGGAGCTTATCGGACGCGACGCCGACTACAGAATGAATCCTCCGCTCAGGCGCGAGGAGGACAGACAGGCGATTGTAGAGGGACTGAAGGACGGCACTATAGACGCTATAGCTACAGACCACGCGCCTCATTCCCCCGAGGAAAAGCTTGATTTCGAAAAAGCTCCAAACGGCTCAATCGGAATGGAAACCTCGCTTTCGGCGGGAATCACAAAGCTTGTTAAAACAAAAGAGCTTACAATATCTGAGCTTATAAAGAAAATGAGCGTAAATCCCGCTCAGATTCTTAATATAAAAGCGGGTTCTCTTAAGGACGATTATCCCGCGGACGTCGTTATTTTTAATATCGACGAGAAATATACCGTGGATATAAATAAACTTCACGGAAAGAGTAAAAACTGTCCGTTTAAAAACCGCGAAATGTACGGCAGGGTTAGATACACAATTCTGGACGGTAAAGTGGTTTTTAAGGCTTAAAGGTAATTTTTAGGAGTGATTTTATGTCAAAAGGTAATCTTTTGTCCGTAAGACACGACGTACGTGTTCTCGACGCGACGCTTCGCGACGGCGGACTGTGCAACGACTTTTTCTTTACGGACGAGTTTGTAAGAGATTTGTACAAAGCCAATATCAAGGCGGGCGTCGACTATATGGAGTTCGGCTATAAGGCTTCCAAGGAGATTTTCCCTGTCGAGAAGTTCGGCAAGTGGAAATTCTGCGACGACGAGGATATAAGAGCCATTGTAGGCGAGAACGATTCTCCGATGAAGATAGCCGTTATGGCTGACGTCGGACGCTGCGACTATAAAAACGATTTCGCGCCGAAAAGCGAAAGCCCCGTTGATTTAGTCAGAGTAGCGACCTACGTAAACGCGCTTCCCACGGCGGTTGATATGGTGGAGCATTTTAATAAGCTCGGCTATGAAACGGCTATAAATATTATGGCGATTTCCAAGGAAAAAACCGAGGATTTAAAAGCCGCCTTAGAGGTGTTCGGAGAAAGCCCCGTTGATACGATTTATATTGTGGACAGCTACGGCGCTTATTATCCCGAGCAGATAAGACGTACCTCACAGATGTATCTGGAGTACGCCGAAAAATACGGCAAGAATGTCGGTATCCACGCTCACGATAACCAGAGCTTAGCGTTTGGTAATACGATCGACGCGCTCCAGGAGGGCGTAAGCTACCTTGACGCCACAGCCATGGGTATGGGCAGAGGAGCGGGCAACTGCCGAAGCGAGCTGCTTATCGGCTTCCTTAAAAACCCGAAGTACAAGCCCGAGCCGATTCTCGACCATATAGAAAAGCATATGATAGCCTTAAAGGAACAGGGCGTTCAGTGGGGCTTCGATATTCCGTATATCATTACAGGTCAGCGTAACAGCCACCCGCGTACGGCTATCGCGTTCCAGAAGGCTCACCGTAAGGACTACAGAAACTTCAGGTATGAATTGTACGATTTAGAATAACAAAAATATTTAACAGAAAGGAACGTCCACATATCATAAAGAAACGTCAGGAGATATATGTTTCAGAGAAGAAATACGGGAGATATATATTATCAGAGAGGGAATACAAGGCTTGAACTAAGTCTATAGCAGAACCTTTCACAAGTATCCAAAACCTGACAAAGGCAGAAGCGTCAGGGGGATATGTATTATCAGAGAGGGAATACAAGACTTGACGTGGACAATAAAAAATTATGAAGAGATTGATAGATAGAATAATTGAAATGCAGAATCCTACAGTCGCGGGACTTGACCCCAAGCTCGAGTTTGTTCCGAGTTTTATTAAGGACGAGTGCTTTGAAAAGTACGGAAAAACCTTAGAAGGCGCGGCGGCGGCGCTTTTCGAGTTCAACAAGGCGTTGATTGACGCGCTATACGACATTGTGCCCGCGGTTAAACCTCAGGCGGCGTACTACGAGATGTACGGCTGGCAGGGCGTAAAGGCGCTTTCGGACACAATCGCCTACGCTAAGAGCAAGGGTATGTACGTTATCACCGACGGAAAACGTAACGATATCGGCACAACGATGCAGGCTTACGCCGCGGCGCATCTCGGTGATACCGATATTGAGGGTGAAAGTATCGAGGCGTTCGGAGCTGACGCGCTTACCGTTAACGGTTATCTCGGCTCGGACGGAATCAATCCTCTGCTGAAAATCTGCGAGGAAAAGGACAAGAGTATATTTGTGCTCGTAAAAACCTCCAACCCGAGTTCGGGAGAGCTTCAGGACAGGAAAATAGAGGATAAAACCGTTTACGAGACAATGGGAGAAATGTGCGAGAGCTGGGGCGAAAAGACGAGAGGTTCTTACGGCTACAGCGCGGTCGGCGCGGTTGTAGGCGCTACTTATCCCGAAATGCTTAAGGAGCTGAGAGAAAAACTTCCTCATACATTCTTTTTAGTACCCGGCTACGGCGCTCAGGGCGGCGGAGCCGAGGACGTTAAATACGCTTTCGATAAAAACGGAGTCGGCGCGGTAATCAATTCCAGCCGAGGTATTATGTGCGCGTGGAAAAAAGCGGACGGAGCAACGGAAAAAGACTTCGCCAAAGAGGCGAGAAACGAAGCGCTCCGTATGCGCGACGACATCAGAAGTGTAGTCGGTGAGATGAAAAAGTAATAACAAAACCTTGAAAATTGGTCAAAACGGCGGTTGTAAATCCTAAAATTACACCCGCCGTTGTTATTTTTACTATAAATTTGCTTTAATACCGGCATTTTCTTAATCGTTAAAACATTGACAATGTTTCTCAAAAAGAGTATAATTTTAGCGTTGGATTAACATAGTTAGTTGAAGTTAACAAACTTTCTTATATTTAATTTGTAAAGGAGTAATTGAAAATGGCAAGAGTTTATAATTTTTCCGCAGGTCCCGCGGTACTTCCCGAGTCTGTTCTCAAAGAAGCCGCTGAAGAAATGCTCGATTATAAGGGCAGCGGTATGTCCGTAATGGAGATGAGCCACCGTTCAAAATGGTTCGACGATATTATTAAGGAAGCTGAGAAGGATCTCCGCGAGCTTATGAATATCCCCGACAACTACAAGGTGCTTTTCGTTCAGGGCGGAGCGAGCTTACAGTTCGCGGCAATTCCCATGAACCTTATGAAAAATAAGGTTGCCGATTATATCGTAACAGGACAGTGGGCTAAGAAGGCTTTCGCCGAGGCTCAGATTTACGGTAAGGCTAACAAGATAGCTACCTCCGAGGATAAAACTTTCTCATATATTCCCGATTGTTCGGATCTTCCGATAAGCGAGGACGCCGACTACGTTTATATCTGCGAAAACAACACAATCTACGGTACAAAGTTCCACGAGCTCCCGAACACAAAGGGTAAGCCGCTCGTTTCGGACGTAAGCTCCTGCTTCCTTTCAGAACCCGTTGACGTTGAAAAATACGGCGTGATTTACGCGGGCGTTCAGAAAAACGCAGGTCCCGCGGGCTTACAGGTTGTAATTATCCGCGAGGATTTAATTACAGACGACGTGCTCCCCGGTACTCCCACAATGATGAAATACAAAACTCAGGCTGACGCCGGTTCACTTTACAATACACCGCCTTGCTACGATATTTATATCTGCGGTAAAATCTTCAAGTGGATTAAAGATATGGGCGGCCTTGAGGAAATGAAGAAATATAACGAGAAGAAAGCCGCTATTCTTTACGATTATCTTGACTCAAGCAAGATGTTCAAGGGTACTGTAGAGAAGAAAGACCGTTCTCTTATGAACGTTCCTTTCGTAACAGGCGACTCTGAGCTCGACGCTAAGTTTGTAAAAGAGGCAACAGCCGCGGGCTTTGTTAACCTTAAGGGACACCGCACAGTTGGCGGTATGAGAGCTTCTATCTACAACGCTATGCCTATTGAGGGCGTAGAAAAGCTCGTTGAGTTTATGAAGAAATTTGAAGCTGAAAACGCGTAAGCTGTTTTGAGCTTGGAAAGAGATTAGTATTTGTCCTTTCGGGACAGAGATATGATTCTCCGTTTACGCCTTATCCGCCCACGGTAAGGCAGTAAATATCTTTAATCTATATTGTGGGCGGAAAGGCTTTGGCAATTATGAACGTACTTACTTTAAATAAAATTTCGCCCAACGGCACAAGCCGTCTCGGCGATAACTATAACGTAGGCGATGCTGTTGAGAATCCCGTTGCGGTTTTAGTAAGAAGCGCGTCTATGCACGATATGGAAATGCCCGAGAGCTTACTCGCTATCGCGCGCTGCGGCGCGGGTACTAACAATATCCCCAAGGACGTATGCGCCGAAAAGGGTATCGTAGTATTCAACACTCCCGGAGCTAACGCTAACGCTGTAAAAGAGCTCGTGCTCGCAGGACTTTTATTAAGTTCCAGAAAAGTTGTAGAGGGAATCGAGTGGGCTAAGACCTTAAAGGGCAACGGCGACGCTGTCGGCAAAATGGCTGAAAAAGGCAAGGGTCAGTTCGTAGGTCCCGAGATTATGGGCAAAACTCTCGGAGTTATCGGTCTCGGCGCAATCGGTATTCT